>CAJOMI010000254.1 GCA_905235545.1 uncultured Lachnospiraceae bacterium
GCAGATGTAAAGTGTGCATTAGAGAATAAAATACTCAATTTGATGATATACAGCCTGAATATTCAAAATACAAAAGAGGGATATCAGTTATTATATGACACATTGAAAGAGGACGGATTTTCTAAGTTGGGAATCACTGTCCGTAATGAAGACTTTTATTTCAATCCGTTGGAATATCGAAATTTGTGTTATATGATGGAGAATTCCTGTGATGAATTTCTTTTTTTGAAAAATCGGGAATACCGGGATACCATCAGCCGTAAGAATATACAATATAAAGATATGGTAAGGCAAAGAGATGATAAGGCGAAGCAGGTTAAACAAAAAGAAAAAGAAATTCAACGAATCAAAGAATCAAAAAGATATCAGATGGCATCAAAAGTAGCTAACTTATACGATAAAATACTAAGAAAGTAAGGAATGAAACATAGCGTACCGGGTATTTGTATATCAGTAAAGAAGGGGTTATGGAATCATTCCGAATGATGGTGAGTTATGCAGATAAATGAACATTTATGTATTCAGGTAGAAGAATTGAGAATACGGAAAAATATAATGGAATTGGGCGTTTTGGCCAGGGATACTTCGGGAAAACCGGAGGATCTGGAGATTAAACTGGCGGTTCAATTCATAAATAAGAATGAGAACAGGATATTACCGCTTCCGATCACAACGTCGAACTATGATGAATCCGGTAATTATGTGGGCTATGCCATGTTTGAATATGAGTTGGATGCCTTGTTTAAAAATGGTGATCTCAATGAATTTATCGTAAATGTACAGGCATATAGTGGAGATGGATATAATGATGTGTTGGTAGAACAAGGTGATTTCATTCAGTTAAAGGAGGAGAATGAATATATATGCCATGTTGAAAATAACAGGATAGTGGTAAGGAGAAAACATCCGGTTACATTTCACCGCAACTTTCTGATTTCCTTTTTGAGCAGTTTGTACCGGATTGTTGAGTGCGGAATCGGTACGCTTTTGATTCCGTTATTTCTGTTAGATGGTATATATGTTGTAACGTTAGGCAACAAGAGAAGATTTTTGGAGGAAACCTATGGTGGAAGTCAGTTCAAACGGACTTTATTATATGCAAAATGGAGGTATTCTGCCTTTTGCAGGTTGAATATCAACCGTGCCACGCTTAAAAAAATCTTTTTAAATACGACGTCCTGCCTGTTTACAATCGTTACGAGAAAAGACAGCATTTTATTTGTTTCTTCGAGAAGAACAGATCTCACCGGCAATATTGCGTATGTGAATAATGAGTTAAAGAAAACGGATGCTAAGGTATTATTCTGGTTAGTACCGGGAAAATCAAAATATATATCATTTGGCAAGCTGTTTTCTTTAGCACATAAGATAGCAAAAAGTAAGGTGATCGTGGTGGATGATTTTACACCGATTTTGAATGAAGTGTGGTTGATAAAAAATCGTAAACTGATTCAATTATGGCATGCATGCGGCGCATTTAAAACATTTGGATTTTCGAGAGTAGGTAAAATCGGAGGACCGCATCAGACCAACAGTAATCATCGTGATTATGATTATGCTATGGTTAGCTCCTCAGAGATTCGAAGATTCTATGCAGAGGGATTTGGAATTGATGAAAATAAGGTGATAGCGCTTGGTATTCCGAGAACGGATGATTTCTTCAAAGAGGAATGTAAGATTTCCATTCGAGCGAAATTATACGAGCAATATCCGGTGCTGAAAAATAAAAAAGTAATCCTCTTTGCTCCGACGTTCCGGGGAAATGGTGCAGGAAGCGCCTATTATCCGTTTGAAAAGTTTGATGTGGGAGAACTGTTGGACAACCTGGGTGAAGAGTATGTTGTTATTATCAAGCATCATCCGTTTGTGACGCAGAAACATCCGGTGGATAAAAAATACACTGAGCGGGTTTTGGATCTGTCGAAGGACTCAGAGATCAACGATCTTCTGTTTATAACAGATCTTTTGATTACAGACTATTCTTCGGTTATTTTTGAAGCATCCCTGCTCAATATTCCGATGCTGTTTTATGCGTTTGATCTGGAAGAGTATATTGTCAGCAGAGACTTTTATTATCCGTTCAGGAATTTTGTTCCGGGCAAGATTGTGAGAAGTCTTCCACAAATGGAAGAAGCGATTCAGCATTCCGATTTCGAACAGGAAAAGGTAGAGTCATTCAAAAATCGCTTTTTTGATGATCTGGACGGAAAAGCATCG
>CAJOMI010000255.1 GCA_905235545.1 uncultured Lachnospiraceae bacterium
CTGGTTGCCTCACCGGTTGTATCAAGCTGTTTTAACACGTCATCCAACTGCTCGCCCAAATATACGGAAATGATTGCCGGTGGTGCCTCATTTGCTCCCAATCTGTGATCATTTCCTGCAGAAGATGCAGAAAGACGAAGCAGATCTGCATGTTCATCGACTGCTTTCAAAATTGCGGTTAAGAATAACAGGAACTGTACATTCTCATGCGG
Source organism: uncultured Lachnospiraceae bacterium (assembly GCA_905235545.1). Taxonomy (GTDB): domain Bacteria; phylum Bacillota; class Clostridia; order Lachnospirales; family Lachnospiraceae; genus CAG-590. The sequence goes on from CAJOMI010000255.1 coordinate 213, forward strand.
TGTCTTGCCCGGCTCTAACAGGTTGATACCGTCATCGGTTCCCATGGACCAGTTGTTATGCTTACCGGAACCATTGACACCTGCGAATGGTTTCTCATGCAGCAGGCAAGCCAGATTGTGACGATCTGCCACTCTCTTCATCGTCTCCATAACCAACTGATTGTGATCGGTTCCAATGTTTGTTGTTCCATAGATCGGAGCCAGCTCGTGCTGACACGGAGCAACCTCATTATGCTGTGTCTTGGCAGTGATTCCAAGTTTCCACAATTCGATATTTAAATCTTTCATATAAGAAAGAACTCTCTCTCTCACTGTTCCAAAATAGTGATCTTCCAACTCCTGTCCCTTAGGAGGCATCGCACCGAACAATGTACGTCCCGTAAAGATCAAATCTTTTCTCTTTGCATAATCCTCTTTGTCGATCAGGAAATACTCCTGCTCCGGTCCAACGGAAGTGGTAACCTTCGTTGAAGTGGTGTTGCCAAATAACCGAAGAATACGAAGTGCCTGCTCATTGACTGCTTCCATGGAACGAAGCAACGGAATCTTCTTATCCAGTGCCTCACCTGTATAGGATGAAAATGCCGTCGGGATACAAAGAATGGAACTTCCGTCCGGCGATTCCTTAATGCCGGTGATGTACAATCCCATGCCGTATAACCTCTTGCCTCGTTGGTCGCACGCAGGCCACCTGAAGGGAAGGAAGATGCATCCGGCTCACCCTTGATCAACTCCTTACCGGAAAACTCCATCAGAACTTTTCCGTCTGCGGTTGGATTGATGAACGAATCATGTTTCTCCGCTGTAATACCGGTCATCGGCTGGAACCAATGTGTATAGTGTGTGGCACCTTTTTCAATAGCCCAATCCTTCATTGCATTTGCAACGGTATCTGCAATTGCAGGATTCAGCTCTTTGCCTAACTCGATTGTTTTCTTAAGCTCCTTATAAACTGCCTTCGGTAAACGCTCTTTCATCACTGCGTCATTGAATACGTTTGAACCAAAGATCTCCACTACATCAACTTTTTCACTCATAGAATAATACTTCCTTTCCTCTTCTTTCTGAGCAAATCGTAAATTGTTTAAACAACCGGTTGTTTAAACGACGAAAGGGTATCCTCCTAATGAGAACACCCTTGTCCTTAACTCCGTATTTGCTTTCGATAGTTGTAATATAAACCAACCTGTTAAAAAAATCAAGTCTTTTTTCTAATTTTTACGCTTTTTTTTCATTTTGACTTAAATTTAATAAGTTTAAGTGCCGTTTTTGTATAATATGACTTATTCCATCCTTTATTTAGGAAGCTTTTATTTTTCAAAGAAACGAAGTCCTCTCTCAATCGGCGTCTCAATGATCAGGACGACGACACCGGCTACGACCACCTGCGTTATATTGGCCGGTACTGATTTGAGTGCCACAATATTTCCGCTTCCCAGCACATACGCTTCATAGATATAATATCCGACTATTTTAATAAGCAGTGCTGCGAAAATTGCGGTAAACTTTAAGAAAAAGCTCTTTCTGTTATGACAGATCGCACCGACCACAAATCCCATAAGACCGCAGGTAATGATCGTACATGGCGCCCATACCGCATAACCGGACAACAAATCAAACATACCCATACCAATCGCTCCGGCAAGCGTACCCGTCCGCTTTCCATATATCATGGCTGCAAGAAAAAGCGGTATATTCCCCAAGTGTATCAATGTGCCGTCACCGCCCAACTGAATATTGACCACTGCTGTAAATACCAGTGTAAGTGCCACAAACATTGCATCCACTGCAATCTGCTTTGTCTTTGAAATTGTCTTAATCTGTTTTGTATCAATTACTTTTTCCATCCTCTTATCATCCTTTCCCCTATCGAATATGGTTTGTATCATACAATCCTTTTGGCACTTTTAAAATATCCAGTTTATCACTTTTTAACAGTGCCAGATTGAAATGATCCCACACTTGCATTTTCCTTTCTTTTATACTATATTAAATGACTAGATAACTACGATTAGGTGATTGTGAAACTCCTTATTAAACTTGAATCTATTGTACATATTATATAGATTCCATAAGCAGACCTTGGCGCAGGCGTTGGTACTTAATGAGTGTGAAACACGAATTTAGTACCACTACGCCGGAGACGGAATGCAAATGTGTCTGCGATGGAACTATATAATATGCACAATGAAAAAGCAGTAAATCGGAGTTTCGCAATCACCCGGATAACTACGATAAAAGAAAGGAAACGCCATGAAAAAGCAAACCTCCATTGCCATTGTGAATGATATATCCGGATTCGGACGCTGTTCCGTCACCGTCGCATTACCGATTCTGTCTGCCATGAAGATTCAATGTGGTATCGTGCCGACTGCAATTCTCTCCAATCAAACGGAATATCCGGACTATTCCATGCTGGATTTTACTCCCTATATGCGGGAATATCTCGAAAAATGGGAAACGCTTTCCTTATCCTTTGACGGAATCTACACCGGATTTCTCGGATCCAAAGACCAGCTTTCGATCATCACAGATATGCTTACCCATTTTTCCTTTTCCAAGCGGATCATTGATCCGGTCATGGGCGATCACGGTGTCATCTACGATTCCTATACGCCCGATATGTGTGAAGCGATGAAAAAGCTGGTATCCCATTCTACGCTTACGACACCGAATATGACCGAGCTCTGCATTCTGACTGACACCCCATATCGTGAAGATTTCAGCCGCGATGATATCTT
>CAJOMI010000256.1 GCA_905235545.1 uncultured Lachnospiraceae bacterium
AATTGCTACTTGCTCATGTTTTAGCGGTCCTCAGATAAAAATGTGCATTTGTGCAAGCACAAGCACATTTTTACCTTTTGACCTTGGCATCATATTAATAAGTTTCGCAATCATCGATATATGTGAATAACAAAAAGGAGAATCCAGATGATAAAGATTTTAGATCAGTTGACAATCAATAAGATTGCGGCCGGAGAGGTGATTGAACGACCATCCTCGGTTGTAAAGGAATTAGTCGAAAACTCCATAGATGCCGGAGCGACCGCCGTTACGGTAGAGATCAAAGAAGGGGGAACCACCTTTATCCGGATTACGGACAACGGACAGGGAATAGAGAAGGATGAGGTTCCAACGGCTTTTATCCGACATGCCACCAGTAAAATCCTTACGATTGAAGATCTGTTAAGTGTGAGTTCATTGGGATTCCGCGGAGAGGCACTGGCCAGTATCGCTGCTGTAGCACAGGTGGAATGCATCACAAAGACCGCCCATGCGTTGACCGGTATCCGCTATGAAATACATGGAGGGAAAGAAATTGCCAGTGAGGAGGTCGGAGCACCGACCGGAACCACATTGATCGTCCGCAATTTATTCTATAATGTACCGGCCAGAAAAAAATTTCTGAAAACAGTGACGACGGAGGCGAGCTATATCACGGAATTGATCACACGGCTGGCGCTTTCCCATCCCGATGTTTCTTTCAAATATATTGTAAACGGGAGCAATAAGATAGCCACTTCGGGAAATGGTGTTTTAAAGGATGTTATATATCATATATACGGAAAAGATGTGTCGGCGAATCTGCTTCCCGTGAAACGGGATAACGGTGAATTCGGAGTGGAGGGATATATCGGGAAATCCTTTGTGTACAAAGGCAATCGAAACTCTGAACATTATTTTATAAACGGAAGAGCCATTCGCAATCCGATCATTACCAAAGCGATCGAGGAGGCTTACAAATCCTTTATCATGATCCATAAGTTTCCGTTTACGGCATTGCATTTTACCTTAGACAGTTCAAAATTGGACGTCAATGTGCATCCGGCGAAAATGGAATTTAAATATGCAGACGGAGAAAAACTGTTTGATTTTGTAAAGGAAAGTGTGAGACAGGCTTTGTTGCAGGAAGAAATGATTCCGGATGTATCGCTTCGAACGACAAAAGAAGAGAAAGCGGTCACCATTGAACAGCAGCGCAAGATAACATCGCATGTGCCGGAACCGTTTGAGAAAGAGGCGAGGGCAAAGAGATATCAGGAAGCGTTCTCCGGTCAGCAGACTTTGACCGGAAACGATATTCCATCAAAGAACACAGAAAATACTAAAAAACCAGATAAAACAGACAGGGTAATGGTGAATGACAGACCGGAAGATAAAGAGCAGATAAATGCTCCGGCACCTGTGCAAGCAACCATACAGGAAAGAAGTCCCGCACAATCTTCTGATGCCTTGAGGGTGGAACAGTCATCTGTCAATGAAGAAAAAGCAATACAGGTAATTACGGATGGAGAAAAGACATTACCGATATCTGTCGGCGAGGAAAAGTCAATACAGATATCCGTCGGCGAAGGAATGTCAGGGAAGGCATCTGCCAATGATGGAATACCGGTAAAGGCATCTGCCGATGATGCAGTGTCGGTAAAAGTATCTGCCGATGTTCCAAAGGCGGCACAGACATCTTTCGTTGAAGAATCGTCGTTACCGGCATCTTCCGATGTGGGTAAACCGGAACAACTGACCCTTCCGGTGGAACAGTTTATATCGCCGGAGGCTAGAAGATCGCACCGCTTGATCGGACAACTGTTTCGGACTTATTGGCTGATCGAGTATGACAACAAGTTGTTTATTATGGATCAGCATGCTGCTCACGAGAAAGTAATGTTTGCGGCTGATGAAGCAGATGTCAGAGAAAAAAGTGTTGTCACAGCAATTACTCCCGCCAAAAGTATTGCATCTGGACAGTATCGAACACAATGTTGTCATGCAGAATCTGGATCTTTTCATACAGACAGGGTTTGATCTGGAAGACTTCGGGGATGATTCCATCGTGATCCGCGCTATGCCGGATGACATTATGGGAGTTGATCCGGAACTTTTATTTGACGCATTACTGAAGTCCCTGTTGGAGGATACGGGTAATATCAGCCTGGATTTCTTTGTGGAGAAGTTATCCGGCATGGCTTGCAAGGCGGCAATCAAAGGGAACTGGGCCATTTCGGAGAAAGAGGCAAATGCTTTGATCGATGAACTCCTCACTCTGGATAATCCGTACAATTGTCCGCATGGAAGACCGACTCTGGTCTCCCTGACACAGTCAGAGATTGAACGGAAATTCAAGCGGATTCAGGACAGATAAAAAGAGTCGTTCACTGTAAATATCCGGAAAAGATAAAGGAAATCAGATATGGAAAAGAAAAAACCACTAATTATATTGACGGGAGCGACGGCAGTAGGAAAGACAGCTCTTTCCCTGGAGCTGGCAGAAGCGGTAAACGGAGAGTTGATTTCCGCCGATTCCATGCAGGTATATCGCTACATGGATATCGGAACGGCAAAGATCATGCCGGAGGAGAGAAGAGGAATTCCGCATTATCTCATCGATGTTCTTGATCCGAAAGAAGAGTTCAATGTCGTCAGGTTCCAATCTATGGCTAAGTCTGCTATGGAGGGAATCTATGCGAAGGGAAAGATACCGATCGTTGTCGGGGGAACCGGATTCTATATACAGGCGCTGTTATATGATATTTCCTTTGAAGAGACGGAAGTGTCTGCTTATCGGGAAGAATTGACCGGATATTATGAGAAAAACGGGGCACATGCACTTCATGAAAGGTTAAAGGAAATCGATCCGGTATCCTATAAAGAGATACATGAGAACAATGTAAAACGGGTGATACGGGCACTTGAATTTTATCACGATACCGGATATCCGATCTCACAGCACAATGAAGAACAACGGGAAAAGGAATCCCCGTATAATTTTGCTTATTTTGTGCTCACAAATGACCGGTCTTTACTGTATGATCGAATTGAAGAGCGCATTGACCAGATGCTTAAAGACGGTCTGGTCGATGAGGTCAGAAAACTTCTTGACTACGGCTGTACCAAAGACATGGTATCCATGCAGGGACTGGGTTATAAAGAGATCATTCCGTATCTGGAACATACCTGTTCTCTGGATGAGGCGGTATACACGTTAAAACGGGATACCAGACATTTTGCAAAGCGGCAGCTTACCTGGTTTCGGCGGGAGAAAGAGGTCACATGGGTGGATAAATCTTCTTTTGCAACCGAAGACGATATTCTTAAGTTTATGCTTAAAGAGCTGACAAGCCGCTCTATTATATCATAAATTATAAAGGGGACTATTTAACATGAGTAATACATTACAGGAAATGTACAAAGAAATGGGTGTGTCGAAGGAAGTTTATTCTTTCTGCCAAGAGATAGAAGATAGTTTAAAAGACCGGTTCCTGAGAATTGATCAGGTGACAGAGTACAATCAGATGAAAGTATTAAAAGCCATGCAGAAGCATCATCTGGCGGAAGCACATTTTACGCCCACTACAGGATATGGATATAATGATATCGGACGCGAGACTTTAGAAAAAGTGTATGCGTCAATCTTTGGAACGGAGGCGGCACTGGTGCGGTCGCAGATCACCTGTGGCACCCATGCGTTAGCCCTTGCGTTATCTGCCAATCTAAGACCCGGCGATGAACTGTTATCACCGGTGGGAAAACCGTACGACACGATGGAAGAGATCATCGGTATCCGCCCGTCAAAGGGTTCGCTTGCGGAATACGGGATCAGCTATAAGCAGGTAGATCTGCTGACGGACGGAAGTTTTGATTATGACGCGATTCGGAATGCAATTACGGACAAGACAAAGATCGCTACGATCCAGCGTTCAAAAGGCTATCTGACCAGACCGACTTTCAGTGTCAGACAGATTGGTGA
>CAJOMI010000257.1 GCA_905235545.1 uncultured Lachnospiraceae bacterium
CCATATGCGAAACGCAATCTACGATTGTGATGTGTTTTGCAAATACCTATAACTCAAAAGAGAGAGGAAAGAAAAAGGATGAACAATGGAAAAAGAAATCAAGTAAAAATGACAAAGTGGATATGGATGCTGCCGCTTATGGCAATCCTGTTATTGGCAGGAAAGGGAATAGAGGTAGAAGCGGCGACAACCACGACATTGACACCGGGAGTAACGAAAACAGATGCACTTTCTGCAACCGAGACGACAAAAATATATTCATTTACGGTGGATAAATCCGGTTATTTTGATGTGAAATTCAATAGAAAAGATATATCGAAAAACAAAGGGCGATGGAAGGTTACTTTGATGGATGCGGACGGAAACCAGATTGATGATTGGAATATTATTTCTACGTCATGGACATCGTCAATTTATAATTTCAAAAAGGGAACAAAACTGTTGATAAAGGTAGAGGCAAATTCATATCCCTACTCGGACTGTTATGGAACAGAGTATGAACTTACGGTTAATACAACAGAAGATTCCAGATGGGAGCAGGAAAGTAATGACTCGAAACAAGAGGCTACTGTGATACGGAATTACAAAACAGAATCGGATGCAAGGATTGGAACACTGTGGAAATTGGGGGATGTTGACACGTTTTCTTATCGGGTTGAAGAAGATGGATATTTTACCATTGGTCTTCAGCCGGAGAATCCGTCCGGAGATAACGGATATGGATATTCCATCGTATTGTATGATGGGAATGGCAAGGAGATCGGAAAGTTTTCCGGTATTAAGTCAAATTTTACAAGCAATAAATTGAACTTTAAGAAGGGGACGCAAATCTACTTTGAGGTAAAATACGAATATGCCGGAAGTAATCTGGTAGACAAGAAATATACATTAAAAATCAATAATACGGCAGACAGCACATGGGAAGCTGAAAACTTTACAACGGCGGATTCGTCATGGAAAGACATGGTGGCAGAAGGGAATAAACTGTCTGAGAAGGCCGTCAGAGGACATCTGTGGTGTAATGGCGATCAGGATCTTTATCGCTATGATATGGCGAATGACGGAGAGATGACAGTACACTTTGATATTGATGATCCAACCAAGATCGGGACTAATGGCGGCTATAAAATTTATTTATATGATGCAAAAGGGAATCAGTTACAATATAAGCAAAAAGTAACAGCGGATTATGACCTCAAAGCGACGGTGAAGAAGGGAACTTATTATGTAAAAATTACGAAAGACGGCCGGATGGAGAATTACCTTGAATACACCATAACAGCCAAAGCGAAAGGATCTTCCAATCAAAACAAGACAACTACACTGACTGCAGCAGAGATCAAACAGATTGAAAAGACGACCCCTTCGGTTGGTAATGTCACGGAAGAAAAGACAAATTCGAAGAAGCGAAGCGTCAAGATCAAATGGAAGAAGGTAAAAGGCGCAGACGGATATCAGATCTATCGCAGTACAAAGAAGAAAAAAGGATATAAATGTGTCAAGACGATCAAGAAGGGAAGTACGACCTCGTGGAAGGATACAACGGTCAAGGGCGGAAAAACCTATTATTACAAGATGCGCGCTTATAAGAAAAATGGGAAAAAGAAGGTATATACCAAATATTCAAAGGTTAAGAAAATCAAAGTGAAAAAATAAATTGTTTCAGTCAAAAAACAGTCCGGCGGGGATTTCTTCCTCTGCCGGACTGTTTTTTTTGGCCGGTATGCCGGCGTTATCGGTTGTGAATTACCGGTTTTCGGATAAGTTACCACCCCGGTTGTTACGTCTGCCGGAGTTATTTGTTGAATTGTTTCTTGCGGCCGGATATTCTTCCACCGTGTTATTGGTTCCCTTTTTATAGATGGTGCCGGAGGTGGCATCTACATAAAATTCTCCGAATAAGTCACCTGCGGAATTTTTGCTGGTATCGTACAGATTGAAATGATATCCCTTTGAGCCTTCCTGATAGTCATTTAAGGTCTTGTCCTCGTTCCGAAGCTCGAATTTGGCATCGGAATGATAGGCACCCATGGTGTCTAAGAAATAATCATGTGCATCGGCATAGTTGTCAAATCCACCGTTGCCCACCAGATCGTCTACCGCATTGCCGATTCCGTCGGCAACATTCTGGGCGGCGTCACCGACACCGTCCGCTACATTTTTGGCAGCGTCACCGACGTCTGTTACATTTTTGGCAGTGCCATCGGCATTGTCCATGACACCGTTGTCTCTTGTGTTTCTGTCATTGTTTCCACTTGTAGAGCCCTGACTGCTTCCACATCCGGCAAGAACCAGACAAAGAACAGAAAAGGCAATGGCAAGCTGGAGATATTTTTTTACTGTTTTCATAGTGATTCTCCTTTTTGATATAGTATTATCTGCGACATATTTATTATGTGATGTTTTCAACGAATTATGCAGAAGAATTCACAATGCAATTTTGAATAAAAAGATTGAAGACAGAAAAATTTTTTAATTTTTTTTGATTTGTTTTCCTGTGTGGTCAAGTTCATAATCAGTGGTATAGATCAAAGATGAAACTTTGACAAAGGAATACCCCTGATTTTCCAGATTTGTGAGCAGAGTATCCAGCGCATCTTTTGTATAGGTTGAACCGTTGTGCAGCAAAATGATACTTCCGTTTTCAAGATTTTTGTGTTCACATACAGTGCGGATGATGGAGTCGACACCATAGTCTTTCCAGTCCAGACTGTCTACAGACTGGTTGATGGAATAATATCCCATGGTACGGGCTGTCTCTACCACACTGTTATTCCAATCACTGTAGGGAGCACGAAAAAGCGTCATGTTTTTGTGGATCAGATCATAGACCGCAACGTGGCATAACCGGATTTCATTCCGCATTTCATCTGCGGACAATTGCGGCATGTGTTTGTGAGAGTTTCCGTGATTACCAATCTCATGTCCGGCACGATCGATGGAGCGAATGGCGTCAGGGTTCTTTCTGACCCAGTCTCCCGTGACAAAAAATGTGGCGGGGGCATTATGTTTTTCTAAAATGGATAGAATTTCCTCGAGATCCTCTGTGCCCCATGCGCTGTCAAAGGTCAGAGCGACGACGGGCTGATCGGTATCTACGCAGTAGATGGGAAGTTCATTTTCCGTAAGGAGAAAAGCCGGAATACTTCGGGATGAAGGGGTATTCCGGATACCATAGAGCAACACACATACCAAAAGAAACAGAGTTATATATCGGAATGGAACTATGGAAAATGAACGCATATGGAGTCCTTTATAATTTCCTGACGGATTGGATCGTTACTGAATATATATGAGGAGAACAATATACTTAGAACAATAGTTTCTTTTCCGGTTTAAGCAGATGACATTGGTTGAATCCGTAAATGGCAAAAGCTATACTTGCGTTTCACAGTTGCCTGTATAATGTACTAATTGATCCAGGTGTTCTTCAAAACATACTCCGTCATTGATTGGAATATCCCATTGGGAAGAGGTGATCAGACAGGATTCGATAAATCCGGCAGCAAGTTTCACGGATTCCTTTAGAGGAATGTTATGTAAACTGCATCCGGCGAGAATGGAGGCAAATACGTCACCGGTTCCGGGGCGCAGAGGTTGTATTTTTTCACGGTAGAGAATCTCGAAATGACCGTTTTCAAAGATCGCGTTTCCGAGCTGATCGCCGTGTTCGATTCCGGTAACCACAATTTGTCCGGTGCCGTTTTGGGCGAGAAGGGAGCACATTGCGAAGATATCATCGCGGCTGAAATCTTCACGATATGGGGTGTCAGTCAGAATGCAGAGCTCGGTCATATTCGGTGTCGTAAGCGTAGAATGGGATACCAGC
>CAJOMI010000258.1 GCA_905235545.1 uncultured Lachnospiraceae bacterium
ATTTATGCTGTACGCTACGCTGAAAAACAAGATCTGGGGCCTCGAAAACAGTAGCTGGGATAGCTTGACCGGTGATAATCCGGGTAGTGGTCAAGCCGTAACAAGCGAACAAGTGAATAAAACAAGCGAACAAGCGAATATAACGAGTACAGTTTTATTGAAAACAGCTGAAAATAAACAGAAAATCCTGAATTATTTAGCTGAAAATGGAGAAGCCGGAACCAAGGCCCTTTCTGACTATTTATCATTGAGCCAGGATCGTGTTCGTGTTATTCTTACGGAAATGATAAAAGAAGGTACTGTGATTGGAGAAGGCAAAACCAATACCAGAATATATCGATTAGCTGTTGACAGATAAATTGCTTTTGTAGTAAATCGATATAGACCAAAAATCAGTAATAAACATACACAAAGATTGAAATATGAGCTTTTGTTATGCAGAGATTAATAACGAACTGGAACCCAACAGTGTATCTATTTATACAGATACGAAAATTGGTTTTGACAATTATTCAGGTGCTTCTTTTTCTACAATTCGTAAAGAGTTAATTAGTAAATATGGTATTGTGAAATGTACAATATGCAATAACGACCTCTGTATCGCTTTTGCAGGAAATCATATCGGATATGCCTCAAATCTCTTTAGAAAGCTCCATGAGCTTAAATCATTTGAATTAGCAGATGTCGCTGAAATAGCTTTCGCGATTCATAAAAATGCCAAGTCCATTGATGATATAGAGTTTATTATTGCCTATCATGAAAAGGACACATTTCATTTGGATTGTGTAAAGGAAAATGAAATCAATCGAGATATTTATAGTTGTCATATAGGTTCATATGATGCTTTCTGTTGTTTTCAGAAAAAAAGATCAGAAACAAATAGCGCTGATCTTGCTTTTCGAGATGTTGTAGATGGATGTATGGATGATTCCGTCGGCGGCTTTCCGATAAGGATATTGTATAATCATGATATTGGCAGTTTTGAATTTGGAAGTTGTTACGAAATATTTTCTCCTGGTCCTTTATCAATAAAACTCGGTGAACCAATTTCCTTTTCCACCAATGTTCAAGATGGAAATTATTCTTCTTTCATAACGCCTATCTCAATTGCAGAATTCCTTTTGGTTATAGAGCAGATGAATTCAAAGATACTCTATAGCAGAAACGTACGTTTTGATAATGAAGCCAATAATGATAGTTTGTTTGGTTTGATGCTTCCGTTGGAGCTTAATTAATACGATAATCAATGGTATATTGGGAAAAAAGAGTGAAACCGGTATGAAGAATAATGTTTATTTCGCGATAGATTATTATGACAGGCAGGTGATCCAGAGAATCATTGATAAATACGGGATGGAACCGACGGATGCCGTTCGAAAATTTCTGACAGCAAAAACTCTTGAAATGCTGGAAGACGAATCCTATGGACTGCTGAGTTTCCCGGACCGCTCTGTTTTTGACATGTGGGAAGCAGAACAGATCACCGGGGATCCGCGCGACTCTGTCTATGTGCGGGGGGAATAAAATGAATGAGGAACTGAAGTTCTATATTTTTCTGATAGAGAATTATGCATATACCAAAAATCGTCCAACGGGCGATGTTCTTGGCGAGTGGGATGAATATTCCGGATAAGATTAATCATTCAGACCGCGCAGATTGACCACCAACACCGCACGGATTAACCACCGATTCCGCACAGATTAACCATTACGAATACGGTAATATGTTTATGCACGCAATAAAGCCTGACATCAACATAAGGAGGGGCAAAAGTATGACCAATTACCGTGAAATCCTGAGGTTATCAGCCCTGGGATTAAATAATACTGAAATATCTCAGTCACTGCAAATATTCCAAAACAACTGTACGAACCGTTCTTCGGTTGGCAAAAGAGGTAGGATTAGATTATCTACGCACAATTGGAATTGTTAGAGACAGACGGTTGGCGTTATATCGACCTTTATTCGGGCAGCATTACGGAATCAGCAGTTTCTTTCATTGACAGCACTGAACACAGCTATCTATGAGAAATTGCATCAGTTCAACCATAAGCCATTTCAGAAAAAAGATGGCTGTCGTGCTTCGTTATTTGAAGAAGAAAAACCATTTCTGCATTCCCTTCCGGCAGAACCATACGAACTGTCACAATGGAAAATAGCAACCGTAGGTCCTAAT
>CAJOMI010000259.1 GCA_905235545.1 uncultured Lachnospiraceae bacterium
CAATCCGCACATTTCCTATCACCTTAAACGTCGCCCTGTGTGAGGTGTTGGTAGACAGCGTATGGAAAACCACACGTAAGATCCAGAACGCGGCCATGACAAGTCCTTCTGTCAAAAAGATGCCAAAATCACGCTCCCGGGCTAAAAGTCTCTTTACCATATCACCCATCAAAATATAGGGTGCCAGGGAAAAGACCACCCCAAGCACGGCATAAATAACGCTTTTGATGTATGCACTTTTATACTCGTCTGCAAATTGGAAGATATAGTCCAATATTCCTTTCTGTTTTTTCTTGTTTCCTGATTTCTGTTTGTTCATAGTAATCTGATCCTTCCTGAATTCCACTAGTTAGACATCGCTAACTCGTTCAGTATATCATCCGATTTGCGGCTCGTATATTCCATTCAGCCATTTTTATACCATTTAGATGAAATATTTTACCTCCTTCTCTATCCTTTCACCCAGTTGATGATTTCCTTTTCCGACTCAGCAAAATATCCCAGATTCTCTTTCCTGTATCGGCCAAAGGTTTTGTAGATCAGTCCGTAACTTTTCTTCTGTGGAACTCTTCGGGCCGTAATTGAAATCCTTGTCAGCCGCATCAAAATCGTAGTCGAGCTGATTCACGATCGCAGCGGCCTGCGGATCAGAAATAATCGGCTTTTCTTTTTGGGATTCTTTCGCCCTTGCATAAAGCGTTTGAATCATTGTCTCCGGCACACCGGTAATTTGATTGAACCTTTTCCATTTTTCATCGCCTCCTTACCATTCTGCCAAGGCTTTTTTCAGCCTCCGGTCAATATCGATCCGTGTTTCCCTGCATTCCTTTTTGTGTTCTTTTCCCCCTTGAACATAAAGGAGATAAGCAACCCGGAGCCCACCGACAGCATCTCTGCCCAGGAGCCCCGTGCAATGACCGTTACATCGTTTCCGCAGGCGCAGAGCGCATGGCAAAGCTGTCCGCCGATCACACCTACGCTATAGATTAAAATCTTCATAGTACCTCCCTCAAAAATCTGCATCAGTCTTTTGTCAAACATTATTCCTTTCCTCTTGCATCTCGTTATTGTGGTCACGTAACATAATTTTCGGATTATCCCGATTTCCATACTCATTCAAGAGCATTGCTTATTCCTACTTTGTGTTAGAGATGGCTAACCTGCTATCAAAATATACACCCACCAAAGCAGTCTATCGGATAAACCAGAATCACTGTGTGCTGGGCGAAAACAGCCTGTTAGCTTCAGCTAACTATTGTAGCAAATCAGAATCCTTTTTTCAAGTCCTTCTGCCATGTATTTGGCCAAAATGCAGCTACTCTTGTGGGAAATACGGTATCTATCTACTCAGTTCTATCACTCTATAATATGCCCCGAAGATCCGTACTATACTCCGCTAAAGGATGAGTGGATATTAAGCGGTATTGCAAACTGGAACCTCGGATTCCAATTCAGCTGTATTATTTAGTTCTTTTGAGCATATACTATCACTATATGCTGTTTACGTCAACATTATTGTGAATTTTCCGTAATTTCCTTGACATAAGCGCTCAAAAGTGATATTTTATTGCAAGATAGGAGGGTATAATATATGTTAGTACAGTTCACTATGAGAAATGTATTGTCTTTCAAGGACGAGATTACCATTGATATGACATCTATTCCTGCATATAAAGAGCATAACTATAACCTTATCAAGGGTAACAAGGAAAATTTTTTACGAGTTGCTGCCATTTACGGTGCCAACGCTAGTGGAAAATCCAATCTCTACTATGGTATGCAGATGTTTCAGCGCATTGTAATGAGTTCAATGAATGCTGTTGGTGAAATCGAAGATAATACCCTTGAAAAATATTATATTCCGTTTGCATTTGAAGATCCGGAAGAGCCTTCTGAATACGAGATTATTATTTGTAACTCTTCAGCTGAATACCGATATGGCTTCGAATTTGATAATAAAAAAATCATCAAATGGTTGTATAAAAGAGATTTTTTAAGCAACCGCAAGTCTATCATTCTTGAGAGAGCCGAAGGAAAGATCAAAACCGGCGCCTCCATCCGTCGCGAATGTGATAAATATAAAAATCAGATTCCTAATGAGACGCTCGCACTCACCTTTTTCAGCAGGCTCTCTCTGAAAACGGATGTATTTCAAAAAGTTTTTTCAGAAGTTTCAAACATGATGATCGTAGATACCAGTTTCTACGAAAACCCTCGTGTAATGGAACGATTTTTGCCTGATGTAATTGATAAGAACAAAGCGGAACTTGTTAAATACCTGGCAGCAATTGATACCGGTATCAAAGATATCTCTTACGACACTATTGATAAAAAGATAGAATTCTTTACCTATCATAAAGGTAAAGATAATAATGATTATAAGCTGAACCTATATAATGAGTCTCAAGGCACACTAAAGAGTATTATCATTTTTATTATTGCTTCATCTATTATCAGAAGAGACGGTATTATGGTTGTGGATGAGTTAAACGTTAAGCTCCATCCATTGCTTCTTAAATTTGTTATCGACTTGTTTAATAACAAAGAATCAAATGCCCAACTGATTTATACTACACATGATACAACTCTTCTTGACAGAAAGTTCTTCAGGAGGGATCAGATTTGGTTTGTGCAGAAAGATGACTATGGCTACTCCAGCCTCTCTGCTCTTTCAGATTTTAAAATCAGATCAGATGCCTCTTTTGAAAAGGATTATTTATCGGGTGTATATGGTGGAATTCCCACTTTATCTGACTATATAATGGAAGCAGGTGAATAAATGGGAAGTGATGATATTTTCAAAAAAAGACGTATGGAACGAAAAAAACGGGCCCACGATTTCAAAAGTCCTAAGGCCAACTCCTTTCTCATTGTTACAGAAGGTGAAAAAACAGAACCGTATTATTTCAACGGACTCAAAAATCAGATACTTGAAAATGTCGGGGGCACAGTTGATATAGTTGAAGTCCCTGAAATAGATATTTATGGTCAGGGCACATCAACAGAGCGGCTTATCGAAATCACTGAAGAATATGTCAACAAAGCCAAAATAATCTATCAAAATATCTGGGTAATTTTTGATAAAGACGATTTTACTGATTTTGATTCTGCAATCACAAATGGTATAAGTAAAGGTTACTCCATCGGATGGAGCAATCAAAGTTTTGAATATTGGCTTTTCCTTCATTTTGATTATAGCGATGCAGATTTACATCGGCACGAATGGAATGAAAAGCTTGATGTACTTTTTAAACAATACCATCTTACAGCAGCTGGATACGAAAAGAATCTTAAGAATCTTTATATGCTTCTTGATTCTATTGGCGGTGTGGATACAGCAATTCGCAATGCCAAAAGGCGTATGGATAATTTCCGAGTTGGAATTGATAAACCTTCAGCATATGCTCCTGGAACAATGGTATATCAATTGGTTGATCAACTCAGGTCTTACTTGAATTAAAAACACCACTAACTTCCTAGAATTTCTCTAAGATTGCAGCTGGGCTTGATGCAGACGATATCCTTACCGGCGCTGGCAAGACAAAATGGCACACCAGGACCATCAACAAGATTCTCCGCAACGAGAAGTACATGGGCGACGCCCTGCTTCAAAAGACCTATACCACAGACTTCCTGACAAAGAAGCGGATCAAGAACAACGGCACCGTTCCTCAATACTACGTTGAGGGCGACCACTTCACCGTAGAATTCAAGTCCGACATCACAATCGACATCGAAGCATAAAATAAGGCTCCCTTACTACCGGCAAGTGCATCGGGAGATTCCAAGCACATCGTATCTTTGCCGCAGGATTTATCCGCGCAGCTTTTATGTTCGATGCAGGAAATGGACGATGGTAATTTTGCCTATATATGTGACATATGAAGTTTGGCGATTTTGCGAATAGAAATATTCCTGATATCTTGATACAATGATTAAGATAAATTTAATAAAACATAAACGACACACGTTGTGCTTTTGCACGTAAATCTGATCACGGTACATATGTTAATGCAGTATGTTCACCGAGTCTGATTCGG
>CAJOMI010000260.1 GCA_905235545.1 uncultured Lachnospiraceae bacterium
CATCATTACTGTACCCGATACGAAATTCCATACTGTTGTGCATAAGACACACAGACGCTATTCGACTGGCAGTTAAGAACCACATTAGAATCATTCAAAAAGGCATTTGCACCAATCGATGTCACACTGCTGGGTATATTGACAAGCGTCAGATTCGTGCAGTTGGCAAACGCCCGGCTCCCAATAGTTGTTACACCATTCGGAATGGTCACTTCCTCAATTGATTTCGAGCCTTCAAATGCGGAAGATTGTATCTCCTTCAGTCCTGCCGGCAATACCAATCCTCTTGGACAAGTGGAACCGCTCTTCAGACGATAGCGGATCGTTACAGAGGTTGCGCTGCTGTCCCGGCTGCTTGTCCATCCGCTGTCCTTTACCCAGGTATAGTACGTAACTTCTTTCAGATCTTGATATATATACATTTTATACCAATCATTAGAGCGTTCGCCATGTGTTCCATTTGAGCCATCGCAGGTTACACCGGATTTACATTTTGCCTCACCGCCGGTTTTCCAATTCAGTCTGTAGTATTCATAATCTTTATCCGTATCATCCGGATGGGGATAACCGCTTTGCGCTACGACACTGTTAACATCGGTGATCATATCCCAGTGAACGTATCCATTCCGTATTACATGATCCGCATTTGTTCCGGTAGATGAACCACAGAAATGATAGTAATAATACCGAACCTCTTTTCTGGTACTCGGTGATGTAGCAAGTTTTATCCCGGATTCATATTCCCCTCCAGAATTCTCGTATTCTACAATTGGGGATCCTGTTTGGACATAACCGCTTCCCGGTGAATTTGTTGCTTTTTTCTCATAATGGTTATTATATTGGATCTCACAATTTGATGTGGTCACATTGTCAGGTAAAATTGTCGTCTCGATCCAATCACAGGACAAATCACCTATCAGACTGGCAATATACGGATCGCCAACTCTTATTGCATCACTTGTATTTCCGCTCTCATCAATGACATAGGCATTTGTATGGTAAGTAACATCCTTAGCATTACCGAAATCTGAAATTTTCACGGTAAACCGTATTTCCTTGCTGCTGACAAATTCACTGGTCTGCAATTTTGCATCGTTAATCGACATATTGTCATTCCACGTCCTGATTTGGAACTTGAGCTTCTGACTTAAATTGTCTGTTCCTTTCAGATATACATCATACGAGGTGTTTGTTATATTTTCGATGCGTGATACACTAATAACCGGTTTCACTGTATCTACCGATTTGTAATTTGGTCGTAAATAACCTGTTATACCACTTGCACCAGTATATCGTGAAGCAGGTAAATATCGAACACGACAATTAATATAAAATGTACACTTTTCATCTCCACAGTCGCACAAATTGCCATGATAAGCATTTACAGAATCTGCCATTATTGCAGCGTGTGCTGTTCCATAGAAAACAATATCTCCTCTCTGAGGTGAATTAACTGGTACCCCACCTGCAGCTATAATACCGTTGTATAATGCTTGAACTCCACCTGCACTTGGGATTGCACTTGACTGTCCTGCACGTTTAGCAACATCGTGAACGAACCAATCACACCACCCACCAGAATACCCTATATCATCTTTTTTTCTTTCTAGATTTGCCTGAGCTATAGCAATCATAGCATCTGGGCCGCTCATTCCGGAAATATCAGGCACGTATAAATAATTCGATCTATCTTCTGAAAAAACAGTCCCTAAAGGAATTAATACAATGAAACAGATAAAAAAATATTTAATGCTTTTCTGCATTTTAAGAATATAATTTTTCATGAATTTTCCCCTTTGTTTAATATACTGAAACTTGATAATTAAAATTACGAGAAAAAACTCGTAAAACAGAGAACCTTGACAATTGAATAAAATGAGCCAAAGAATAGAAAAAGAAGCTCTTTTGTGAGATAATTATATTACCTTAAAAAAACCTTCAAAGGAGCTTCTATGCGTAATATTGTATCATCATTAAAGAAAAGTGCAAAGAACTTTGACAAAATTGCTCAGCTTGAAAAGAAACTGATTCCCGGATCATTGTTATCAAGATGCGGTTTCACCAAAGAAAAGGGATTGTCATGTAAAACGATCATGACAGACCTTCTTTTATTGTGCTTTGAGAATAAAAGCTTATATCAGAAAGCCGGAAAAGACAAAGAA
>CAJOMI010000261.1 GCA_905235545.1 uncultured Lachnospiraceae bacterium
CCATGATGATTCTTCGGAACATTCTGATCGTACCGTATAACTTTATTCTATTATTGTGGTATGCCGGATCGACAAAAGTCAGTGAACAGAAGAAATACAAGCTGATTCGAAGAATCGGACATTACGGATGTAAAGGCGGTAATGTTACCGTACACGGATATGGGCTGGAGAATCTGCCGGAACAATCCGGTTATATCATGTACCCCAATCATCAGGGATTGTTCGATGTGATGGGCCTTGTATATCTGGATCCCGATCCTTTTGGCGTAGTGATCAAAAAGGAGGCCTATGATATCTCCCTCTTACGTAAATTAGTACAAGTACTGGGCGGTTTATTTATGGACCGCGAGGATGTAAGGCAGGGACTGCAGGTCATCAACGAAGTGGCAAAGCAGGTCAAAGAGGGACGTAATTTCCTTATCTTTCCGGAAGGCACCCGTTCCAAAAACGGAAACAGACTGGGTGAATTCAAAAGCGGAAGTTTCAAGGCTGCCACCAAAGCAAAGTGCCCGATTGTGCCGATTGCCATCATTGACAGTTATCTTCCGTTTGATACCAATTCCATCCGGAAGGTAGATGTGCAGCTTCACGTGTTGCCGCCGATTCCATACGAAGAATATAACGGTATGAAGACGGTGGAGATTGCAGATATGGTCAAAAGCCGAATAGAAAAGGTGATTGAAGAGAATGAACACAACTTTAGCAACTAGTATCGACAAATTAATCCGCCACAAACTTCTCACGCATGGGGAGTTTGTGGCTTTATTACAGGCAAATTCCGAACAGCTGCGCGCAGATCTTGCCAGTGAAGCGGTAAAGACCAGGCAGGCCCGTTTCGGAAACCGGATTTACATCCGCGGTCTGATCGAATTTACCAATTACTGCAAAAATGACTGTCTTTACTGCGGGATTCGCCACGGCAATACCAATGCGGAACGCTATCGTCTGACCAAAGAAGAAATTCTTTCCTGCTGTGATCAGGGATATCAGCTCGGATTTCGAACCTTTGTGTTGCAGGGAGGAGAGGATCCCTATTTCACGGATGCACGTATGACCGATCTGGTTGCCGAGATTCATCGCCGTCATCCGGATTGTGCGATCACATTATCGCTCGGAGAACGATCCAGAGAAAGTTATCAGGCTCTTTATGACGCCGGTGCCGAACGCTATCTGCTGCGACATGAGACAGCCAATGCAGCACATTACCACATGCTTCATCCCGCTGCCATGTCCTTTGAAAACCGGATGCAGTGTTTGTCCGATTTGAAAGACATCGGCTATCAGGTAGGATGCGGTTTCATGGTTGGTTCTCCGTTTCAGACGCCGGAGATGCTTGCCGATGACCTTTTGTTTATTCAGGATTTTCGTCCACAGATGGTGGGCATCGGACCGTTCATCTCCCACAAGGATACCGTATTTGCGGACAAAAAAAACGGTACCCTGGAGGATACCCTTTTTCTTCTCAGTATATTACGCCTTATGTTGCCGGATGTCTTGCTCCCTGCCACCACCGCGCTCGGAACCATTGCGCCGAACGGACGTGAACTGGGCGGTTCCAATGTCGTCATGCCGAATCTCTCACCGGTGGGCGTAAGAGAACAGTATAGTCTCTATGACAACAAGATCTGTACCGGCGAAGAGTCTGCCCAATGTATCCGTTGTCTGTCGGGTCGTATGGAAAGCATTTCCTACCACATCACCGTTGACCGTGGAGACGCTCCGGATTTTCCGGGAACGCATTCCTGACGACATACTCCCTTCCTATGCATCGTTTCAGAACGAATGATAGAACCCTTTATAAAGGTCTTTCTTCCGGTCTTCCCGAAATGGAAATTGTCTTCGGATACGTCGCACCTCGTCGGGATCCACATCGATTATCAGCAGTTCCGATTGGTCCTGCGCCTCGGTCAATCTCTCTCCAAACGGATCAAATGCCACAGAGCTCTCACAATATTCCAATCCATTTCCTTTTCCCGTACGGTTGACTCCAACGATATAGCATTGATTCTCGATTGCTCTCGCCCGAAGTAAAGTCTCCCAGTGAAGAATCCGCTCCTTTGGCCAGTTGGCAATGACCAGAATCAGATCTGTCCGATCCGAAACCGCCTGAAACACCTCCGGGAAACGCAGATCATAACACACAAATCCCGATACGGCAACCCCTTTCAGATTCGCCGTCTTCACCTCATGGCCACCTGTATAATGCTTTCCTTCTTCCCCGTAATTGAAGGGATGTATCTTGTCATAATCGAAGAGAATCCGCCCACCCTCTGTAAGGATCAGCTTATTATAGTATTCCCCGCCAAAATTCTCCACATATCCAAATGCCATGGCCATATTATATGTAACCGATGCTTCCTTGAAGAAACGAAGCGTCGGCGAAAACAACATTTCTTCGCCTGCAAGTTCCGTGTTCATGGTAAATCCGGTCAGCGTCATCTCCGGAAACACCAAAAGATCCACCTTCTGTTTTGCCGCCTGCGCCATCAATCTCCTTGCATGTTCCATATTCTGTTCCTTATTCTCCCAGACGATATCCATCTGTGTCAATCCCACTCGCATCCTACTGTTCCTCCTTTATTCTCATTCAAATCTCGCTCGCGAGACTTGGCGCCGGATTTGCGACTTTTTGCACAGTATACCTTCGAACTATCTACGCTGAGGCTGTTATGAATGAGGTTCTGAATCAATGCCATTAAGTTAAAGAATTGCCAATAAACAGTTGCCGGACATGATATATGTTTTACCATGTAGGGCTATTTGTAAACGTCGGTTCTTAATGAGCCGTCCCTTAGCACCGTTACGTTTGCAACGAAACGCAAGTGTGCCCGAAATGGAAAACATATATCATGTCCCGTAACGTCCGGCTTAACTAACTGACATTGGTTCTGAATAGTTACGCGAATTTAGTACTGTTACGTTTGCAACGCAGCGAAAGCGTACCTGTGTTGTGCAAATTTACAAGTTCCATAAACAGACCTTTGAAAGACGCCGGTACTTAATAAGCACAACGTGCGCATTTAGTACCGTTGCGTCTTTCATGAGCGAAAGCGCGTCTGTGTTGGAATTGCATACAAAACGTGAAGCATGTTGCTCAACTTTAACAACTATCATAAGCAGGTACATTTGCAACCGTCAGTACTTAATGAGCAATTTATTGCGAATTTAGTACTGTTACGTTTGCAACGTAGCGAAAGCGTACCTGCGTTGATTTGTTAAAGTTGAGCAACTTTCAACGCTTTGCAATCACCCCTTATTGTATTCCGGAAATCCTATGACCACCTTAAACAAGTCCCCATCCAGTTCAATTTCAAAAGTCCCCTGCTGCAGTTGCGTCAGATCCTTTGCAATGGAAAGTCCCAGTCCGCTTCCCTCGGTCGTTCTCGAATCATCCCCTCTCGTAAATCGCTCCATCAGTTCATCCGGGCTGATATTGAGCGGGGCAGCCGATATATTCTTGAGGGTAAAGATAACCCGTCCCTGTTCTTTGATCAGATCCGCATAGATGCGTGTACCCTCCAACGCATATTTATAGGCATTCTGCAAAACATTGTCCATCACACGGAACAATCTTCTTCCGTCTGCCAGAACAACGGCAGGTTCCTTCGGATACTCTGCTATGACCGTCAGATTCTTTTTTGCAAATTTATCTTCAAATTCACCGATTGCCTGTTTCATCAATTCGTCAAAAGTGAGCGGTATCATTTCGAGTTCGATATTGCCGGTATTGGCCTTGGTTGCTTCCACCAGATCCTCCGTCAACTGTTTTAACCGCTGTGCCTTGCTGTCTAACACTTCCACATAATGCCTTGCCTCTTCGGTGGGCATCTCCTCTTTTTTCAGAAGATCGACATAATTGATAATCGAAGTCAGCGGAGTCTTCAGATCATGCGACACATTCGTGATCAATTCCGTTTTCATCCGCTCATCCTTTAATGAGGTCTCAACCGCTTTTTTCAGGCCGTCACCGATATGATTGATTCCATTCTCCAATTCTTTTAACAAACCGTTCTTCTGCTTCAGCTTGCATTTATAATCCAGATTACCGTCGACGATTTTGGACACGCCATCTGTCAGTACCGATACATCCCTGACAAATTTCCAAAGCATACGAAGCGCCACAAGCTGTACCAATGCAATGAGAAACAATCCGAACACCGGAGAATATCCGTCAATCAATAAAAACAATCCAATCAGCATAAAAACGGTATAGACAACGATCGCCATCACCATTTGCTCTGTCGCTTTTCGCCTGCCGTAAAACGCCCGAAGCTTTTGAAAAAAATGCCGGAGTCCCATGCGGTTCCAATAATTATGTGCTTTCCACCTTCTTGCCAGACTGAGTGTCAGTATCATAAAAAAGAAGGCAAACGGCATCACGACAAGAACACACAACATGACAGTTTCACACAGATTGAGCCGGAATACACTTATCATATCCGGAATCAATTCAGTGCCACCATATCCTGCAAACAGCATACAGAGCAGCAGGACACCAACATAACAGAACAGCCAGATTTCCGTATAGATCCGATCAAAATGATTCAGATCAATCTGCGGATCTTCCTTGCTATGTCTGCCCGTTGTCCGTATCAGCCATACGGTCTGTATGATCAACAAAACGAATGTGACGACTGCACCGATTAAGAATAACCATATCCCGTATGCAAAAAGCGTATAGTCCGATGCGTGATTCTTGATGTTATCCATACTGCCGCCACTTGACATATCCACTCCGATATAGCAAACGGTATCCGGCGGAAAACATTCAAATGCCGGCCTGATATTTTCGTAGTATTTCAGATTCTGAACGTTCTCAGCATCTTCCCGCACATTCTTTGCTTCACTGCCGGCAAGAACATATAATCGGTCCATCTTCACCGAATCCGACGCAATCTC
>CAJOMI010000262.1 GCA_905235545.1 uncultured Lachnospiraceae bacterium
ACCACCTGCCGCAGCGTTTTTGTG
Organism: uncultured Lachnospiraceae bacterium; assembly: GCA_905235545.1. Taxonomy (GTDB): domain Bacteria; phylum Bacillota; class Clostridia; order Lachnospirales; family Lachnospiraceae; genus CAG-590. The sequence goes on from CAJOMI010000262.1 coordinate 25, forward strand.
CGGACATCTCCTGCCGCAAAAAATCCATCCGCGGAAGTCTTTCCCGTCTCGTCTGCAACGATATATCCGCTCGGATCCAGCTTTACAACATCCTTTACCGGATCAGTCATTGGAATCATGCCAACCGCAATGAACACACCATCTACGGTTAAGGTTCTTCCGTCCTCCAGAGCAAGTTCCGATACCCTGTCCGCTCCGCTTATTTGGGACGGTCTCGCCTCTAATACAAATTCCACGTTCTCTTTTGCCTTTAATTTTTCAACCGTAGTGGCAGAACCGCGAAATGCATTTCTCCGATGGACCAGATATACCTTTTCACTGATATCCGACAGATAAAGCGCATCGTCCAATGCAGTGTCTCCGCCACCGATCACAGCCGTCGTCTTACCCTTAAAGAATGCACCGTCACAGGTTGCACAGTAGGACACTCCTTTTCCTCCAAATTCCGCTTCTCCGGTCACTCCCAGGTGGCGATGAATCGCACCCGCCGCATAGATGACGGTCTTGGTCTCCAATACATCCCCGTTTTTGAATGTCACCTTCCAGATATCATTTTCAAAGGAAAAATTCTGCGCTTCACCGTCCTTGAATTCCACACCCAGACTGACAGCGTGCTCCCGGAATTTTGCACCGAGATCAAATCCGTTGATACCGGCAAAGCCAAGATAATTGTCCACCTGATTGCTCTCTGCCACCTGTCCGGTTCCATAGTATACTTTCTCTGCCACTAAAACATCGAGATTAGCTCTCTTGGCATATACCGCTGCGGACAATCCCGCCGGCCCGCCACCTATAATCAAAACATCTAACATAATTTCTCCTCCTGATTCCTGCTTGCAAACTATCCCTTGTCTAAATCTAATGAGCTTCCTGCTTCATCGGCTTCGTATCTTCACACCGCTAATTCTACACTCCGTTTCGGATGGCTTAGACCCCACCTACACATCGCTTGGAGGTAGGGCATCTCCATCTGAGATTTATTCTGATCAAAATTGTATCAAAAAATTCTGCTCTGTGCAAGCGGGCGCTCCGCTTTCAATGAAATACGGTGCAACCCCTTTGCCGGGACTGCACCGCACCCTGTAAAACATTCGTATCTATTCATCCTTGCTTCATACACATCTCACAGTAAATGCGAAATGCCACCTGGACAGTTACAAATATTTCTTATATGATATAGCACCGTCATCTCGACAGTTCCTTACCTCAGATCGTATAATACCATGCCTCATCCTGTTCCAGATCGTTCTGGATCACCGGTTCCTTCTTGCCATACTTAAATTGCAATTCCTGATTTTTGATGCTGACCCTTGTACCCTCCTGTATGGACTTGGTAATAAATGCATTACTTCCGATCACCGCATTCTTGCCGATCACTGTCTCTCCGCCCAAAATAGACGCTCCCGAATAAATCGTTACATTATCCTCAATCGTCGGATGTCTCTTCACGCTCTTCAGACGCTGACCGCCTCTGGTGGAAAGAGCTCCCAGCGTAACACCCTGATAAATCTTTACATGTTCTCCGATAATTGTGGATTCTCCGATCACAATTCCGGTTCCGTGATCAATAAAGAAATATTTTCCGATCGTTGCACCCGGATGAATATCGATTCCCGTTCTGCCGTGTGCATATTCCGTCATAATTCTCGGGATCAATGGCACTTCCAACAGATATAATTCATGGGCAATCCGGTTGATCGTTGTCGCCAATTGTCCGGGATAAGATAAAATGATCTCATCCCTGTAATATGCTGCCGGATCTCCGTCATAAGCAGCCTCCAGATCCGTCTCCAGATACTCCCGAATCTTCGGTATCCTCTTAAAAAAAGCTATCGCAATCTGCTGTGCTTCCTCTTCAATCTCTTTTTCATCCGCATCTTCATATTCGGGACGAAACCGCAATGCGATCACAATCTGTTTATTCAGATTATACATTACATCCTCGATCAGCAGGGACAAATTGTTATTTGCCGTATAAATACGATAGGACTTATCCCAGAAATATCCCGGATATACTATTTTTAACAATTTATGTACGATATCAACAATAACATCCTTATCCGGCTGGTGGAACAACTCAATCTTATCAATAAATCTTTCATATCTTCCAGTATCTCCGATACGATACCGTTTATCTCACTCTCAATCACACTTCCCATAGGCTTATACCATACCTTCCTACATTTTCAAGTTTCTTGTCTTTCGTTTCTGCGGTCTTGAAGTTTCCTGTCATTCAGTTCCCCTCTACCGAAGAATCTACATCTTAACCATTGATTATATACCTACATTCTCTATGTATTTAGTATGAATTATAAGCCTCGGCCTCTATTTTGTCAATATCTTACCACAATTTCTCCCACTCTTTGTCCGGATCGTGTTACAATTCAGCGGCAATGTCATGATGTCGGGGTCAAAACTATGCTTCACAAAGTATATTCGTCAAGTTGCACATACAATATAGCATTGAAACAAATTCAGGCT
>CAJOMI010000263.1 GCA_905235545.1 uncultured Lachnospiraceae bacterium
ATTCCAGATTCTCTATAAAACCATTTATTGTTTCATTCACTACAGAAGGGTTATCAACATTGGAGTTGTGAGCTGCATTAGGAATCCAAGTCAAAGGGAGACTTGAAACACAATGACTTCTCTGGAAACCCGCATAGATACTGGATTCTTTCAGTTTCAGCTTGTGGACAGAATGGCCATTTTGTGGACAAATCTTAGAAAGGAGACGCGGCACTAAGCTCTTCAGCCATGCAAGGTATTTTTCAGAAACCCATTACGCGTGTGTATATCACTTTACGCGAACAGCGTCAGGGTTTGTTCTGAAGAAGAACGATCTGGATACTTTCTCTTTGGAGAGATATCCGTTTTCGACTAATTTACCGAGGATCTTTTCTTTCAAATGTGTTGAATTGCTGATTCCAAGATACTCGGCTATCTCTGATGTTTTACGAGCTCTTTCATAACAAAATGCAAGGATATCTTCGTCATATCTTGATCCATCAGGCACAGGGGAAAATTCTATAACCGGGATGGTATTACTGCTGACACCATCCGCGTACGAAAGATCAGGCAGGACAAGCGTAAAATGATCTGTCGCAGAAAAAATATATGGTTTATGTGCTTTATCCGCATTTTTATACTCTTCAACAATCTTATCAAAACCTGTGCCCGCAGCCTCCATGACCTCACATTGAACCAGCACTCCACAAATTAATTCATTTCGCCTTTTTGAAATAATCCTCGACAAATCGTAGGTCTTAGACAGTGGATCCCCATGGTAAAAACTCCCAGGGGATGAAATCTCTAGGCGATCACGAAACATATCTATCTGAATCTGTGTACCGTCCAAAAAATAGTCCCTGTGAGCGACCGCATTGATGATCCCTTCAAATAGTGCCCGCCTCGGATATGCGTCTATTTCGACATGCGAATTCTGCTGTTTGAGGATTGTATGATTCATGCGTTGCAGAACAAAGGAATTCATATAATCGATCGTTTCAGTTAGATTGCCACTGAAGCGGTTGACTGAAACAATTCTCTCGCTTCCTTTTGTAAAACCGGAAAAAACTGAACACTGAACATCAGTTTTGTGCTCTGTGTAATGATCGCGAAAAAGGACTGCACCATTTGCCAGAATTCCCTTTTCATCGAAGAAACCAAGAGATACCAGCATCTTGTCTGACAGTTCTTTCCCGCAAGTATACTGACGGTGGAACTCACTTAATTCCGTAAAGTCATCGGCATGATATTCCTGATCAGACGGCAACGTGTCAAAGGCAGCAGATTGGCTTCGAATACTCATAGAGATTATCTCCTCATAAGTTGCTCCACCGGTAAAGCCTTCCCGTCGCATAAAGATCGACGGAACGCCATCGAACTTCAGGATGACAGGTTTTACCGGTGAACTGTCTACTTTAATCTGGAGGATAAATCTCTCGTTTCCTCTAATTTCATAACGAATGAAAGATATTTTATACGGAGGTCTTGGCGATACATGTTCATTCACCTGATTATTAAAATAGTTTCGTTCTGCATCTGCATCCCTGCGTTCAAAGCCAATCAGCTTATTGGTTTTATCTTCTGCTCCAATATAAAAGGTTCCGCCGTTTGCATTTGCAAAACCAGTAAATGTTTTTAACCACCCCACCACATTATTCCGATCCAATTTGCTTTTGCACTCAACCTCATCATCTTCAATTATGCTGGTATTTACTATCTCTTCCAGAAACATATCATCACCCGCTTCTTTTTTCTTCGATTATACTTCTCTTCAACTTCTAAATCAACTTCGAATTAACTTCTTTTTCGACAAGAAGTTTCTTGAAGCCCTTTAATTCCTTTATTAAATCGCATAACCTTGGTTTCTTGTTGCGTCCCCATGCTATAATGATTATGATGTGCTGTGACGATATAGCATCCAGTTTGGGCAGCTAATTATGGGCATGTCAAGATGTTGAGATTATGCTTGAGGAAAGAGTTATGAAATTTGGGGAAATTTTAATTAAGGATAAACTTGGAAGAACTATATTACTAAGAAATGCAAAGCCGGAAGATTCAACGGCACTTATAAAGTATCTGAGAATAACCAGTGCCGAGACTCCTTATCTTATCAGAGAACCCGAAGAAATCACAATCACA
>CAJOMI010000264.1 GCA_905235545.1 uncultured Lachnospiraceae bacterium
GTGACCCAATCATAAAACCGGAACAATTGCCCAGTTCACTGCTCACTTTTGTAATTGTGCTGTAAGGATAGTCGCCCAATTTCTGAGGAATCAGTTCCCGTTCATCTTCTCCAAGAATCGAATATGAGGGAACTTCCTCATCGGTAATATTTATTTCCCGCTGAAAGCTGTGTTCTTCCCCTGAGAGGGCTGGAAAGAATCCTTCCGTATTTGGAATTTTATCTTCTGCACTTTTCGTAAATTCAATAACTGATACGGTCTGCGTTTTTAAATCAATCCCGACTCCTGTCATAGAGCTGTCTTTATTTTCAGAAAAAACCGGCAAAAAAATACATAGCCAAAAATACAGGAAGAAAATGAGTAATAAGCAACTTTTTCATTGGAACCCCTCTTGATAATACAGCTGTTTTGTTGAGACAGGTATCAAATTTTCACTTAACACTAACCATTATTTATTATAATACGAAATAATATGCTAACTTATTAGTTATTATTATATTAAACTAATGATATAATTAAGTGCGAAGATATTATCTGACAGCTTTTTCTATCTATTATGATCAGGAAATCTGAGATTGTTTTCTGAAACTTAATAAAAGAAAATTCAATAATTACATTTGCAATGGATTGCATTTGCAATGAAGTTTTGTGTCCAGGTATAATAACGGGAGGGAAAATGGGTAAAGATATATCTGCGAAAGAACATATCCATAATATACAAAAGAAAAACAAAACAACATGGACCAGAGATCTTCGTTACATAGGAATTGTTGGTTTTATTATCGGCTTATTGTTTTGTATTTTTTATTTCAGTGAAAGTATACCTCTCGTTGTTTTATCTTCATTAATTGCATATTTATTGCATCCGGCAGCAAAATTTTTAGCTGAAAAATTACATATCAATATGAATCTTTCAGTTATTATTGTCTACGTTGTTCTTGCACTTCTTATTGTTGCTGCTGTAATTTTTATAACTCCAAGAATTAATCAGGGAATAAACAATTTCTTTCAAAACGACTGGCCTGTACTTCAAGCTTCAATAGAAGAATTAATAGAAGAACTCGAAACGAGAATCGATAGGCTGGTTATTGAAAAGGATCTTAATATAGATATGTCTGAACCATTGAACGCAATTCAGGAAGCAATTCATTCTTTTCGCGGTGACGGTATAAGCTTTTCTAAAATGTTTCCTGATTTCAATAGTTTGTTTCAGAAAATTCTCTCTGTTTCATCTACAATTCTGGGAAAAATCATATCCTTATCGGTTGTATTGGTAACATCTATTTTGGCATCAATCCGTTTATGCAGTGATGGTCACTTATTGAAAAATACGATTACAGGAATGTTCAAAGAGAAATATCGTGATGAAGTAACGGAATTACTTAACCGTATCAGTAATGTTTGGAGCAGATATTTTGCAGGTGAACTGAAATTGATGTTTTGTGTTGGTATTTTATCATTTATCTATTTTATACTTGGACTTCGTTGGGCTGTTGTTTTGGGCTTGATAGCCGGGTTCTGTGAAATAATACCAAATATCGGACCTGTTCTTGCTGCGGTGCCTGCTGTTATTATTGCATTCATATTTGGTTCCTCAAGATTCCCGGTAAATAATTTTGTGGTAGCTCTGTTAACGGCTGCAGCAGCGACTTTTATACAACAGGCTGAAAATGTTTTTATTGCACCTCATGTTATGAGTAACGCGCTGGAACTTCATCCGGTAGTACTCTTGTTGCGCATGATGGCTCTCAGTGCTAAGCTCGGTTTCATCGGTGCGGTTTTTGCTGCTCCGCTGCTTGGCATGTTTAAAGAATTGATTATTTTTTTGATTGCGAAGCTCAAAGAGGAACCTCCTTATCCTGAACTGTTACCAGATGACCCATTGTGATTACTATAATCAATAAAATTAGAAAAAGGGGCTGTTGGATAATACGGGGAGAGGAAACCGGGTGACCGGAAGGGCGGAAACCGCCCGACCGGTCAAATGGAAACCGGTTTACCGGTTACTTTTTGAATTTGCGGGCTAAGCTGTAAACCTCACGCATAGAGATATCATTTTTCGGATCAATTGGCGTGATGTTGATATCATAGCCGTCATGAACGATCCGATCAAG
>CAJOMI010000265.1 GCA_905235545.1 uncultured Lachnospiraceae bacterium
CGGTTCTGGTTCACGTCACGGAAGTTACCGTTACCCTGTGAATAATATTCTCCGGCCGTTGAGAAGAAGTTGTAGTCACGCTCCGGATCGCCGTGCTTTCTGGAGAAGAGATGTACAACCTTGTTTGCACCATCTTTTTGGCGGAAGACAAACGGATAACCGCCTCGGAGGAAGTTGTCCAGATAGCACTGCTCGATGTACTGATCAAACAGAGCATTGGCTGTATGTGTCTTCGCATCCGCAGTATATCCGGAAACCAATGTCATAGCCTCTGCTTCCTTTTGATCGAGATAGCCGGCTGCAAGAATACGGGTTGAAAGCTGATTGATCTCATCGGCTGAGTTGGTATGTCCGATCAATGTGTGAATCTGAAGGGATTCGCCTGCTTTCAATGTTCCCTCGTACGGGGTAAATGCGGTTTGCAAATACCTGCGGATATTCCTTGATCTCTTTGATGGAATGGTCTTTGAAATATACCGGCGTGATCAATGTCGTGTCCGGTCCAAACACTGCATCGCTGTCATAAACCGGAGGTACGACCGCTCCGTCGATAATGGATAAGTAGTAGTATCCATCCTTGATCTCAGCGGAGTCAACCTCTGCCTTATCTTCACCGGAAGCACGCATGGTATAGATCGGAATTCCGTTTTCAATATTCAGAAGATCGGTCCAGCTTCTGAACAGATTGGACATCTCCTTGTAGGCACTGTTGTGGATACCGTAAGGAATAATCTTTGCAAGTCCGTCCAACGCTTCCAATGTTATATCACTGCCGGATTCATTGGTGATGGTAACTTTACGAACCAGCGCACCATAGGTCTCCTGCGGCATCAGGAAATATTTCACTGTAGTCCTGATTCCGGTCGTTTTGTTGATATCTTCGATCCGGAAAGCATTCTCCTTGATATAGAATGTCCGTGTGCTTTCATCGGTATAGCCCGTAAACGGCTCATATACCGTTCCGTTTACCTTAAGGAAGGTACGGAATCCTTTGGTTGTTGTATTTTCATATGCCGTATTCGCCGGATTGAATTCCATGATAGCATTGTCTTTGTTGTGAACACCAAAGCTGGTTACTCCCTGTCCTCTATTGGTGTAAAAGAGCCAGAGTGGAATTCCCTTCACACCGGCAACTCCCGGCAAAAAGCTGGAAAACGGTGCTACTCTGTCATAGTTCTCAATCGTGAATGTGTTGTTTTCAAAACGATAATTACTCATAGATTGTTACTAGAGGTATCCAATTACAGATACACACTTTTCCTCCTTATTTTATTTGAAACTGCAGACAATCATAAAATTGCCTGTTTTTTCCATACATAATTATTTTATCAAAGAGTTTTGAGGGTTGACAAGGATTCAAATTAAATAAAAGGTGTTCATTTTATAAATAATGGTAGAAATCCTAATGTTTGATATGTTGTTGAATTTTCTCCTTTATCTTATCGGTATCAAAATGTTTCTCACGATAGAGTTCCAGCGTTTCCGAAAGTGGACGACCTGTGTGCAGAGAGAGAAGAAAATGATGATTCTTTCTCTGCTCAAGGGTGTGATAAATATCTTCACGCAGTTCTTCCAGTCGGACAATAATCTCACGCTCATTTGCAAATTGACGGATCTTGATGATGATCTGAGCGGAATAAGCGAGATCGATCACAAAAATGCCGTAAAAAAATCCAATGGCAAATGAAAATGCCAGATTCTGTGCCAGCCAGTTCAACGCATTCAAAATGTGAGGATGGATAAAAAAATAATAAATTGCACTCATCAACATCCAGTAGAAGGTATACTGGGGACATATCATTCCGCGGATATTACCAAAACATTTGGAGTAATCCCAGAGGCGAACCTTTGCAACACGGAGAGTCAGTTCACCGACAAGGTATTCCAGACAGGTGATGGCAATCGCCATAAAGATGAAAAGAAGAAATTTTCTGATCCATATCCCTTCAATGGGAATATCGTTCTCCACTCCGGCAAGGATATAGAGTATGCAGAGACTCATTCCGTATAGCGGAAGAGCAGGTCCGGTCAGAAACCCCGGATTGACCCAGTGCTTTTGTGAGACGAACCGACGGTAGATTACCTCGATTCCCCAACCAAGAATGCTGCCGATTGCAAATAAGAAAGTAAGAATCAGAAAAAAATTCATAGTATCAACCTCCGAAGATGTTTGATTTTGTTTTTCTTCATTTTACTAAGTTTCTTATCGTTATGCAAGGACAGACGACAATATGATATACGGAAAATCATCGATTGCGTTACAGTTCACTCGGTGGTGTACGTCTGAACCAATGTCATTTACTTAAGTCGGACGTTGCCGGACATGATATATGTTTTCCATTTCGGGCACGCTTTCGCTTAACTTTAAACGCAACGGTACTAAACTCAGGGCTCCTGTAGTCGCCCTCCGGCGTTTGCAGATAGCCCTACATGGTAAAACATATATCATGTCCGGCAACTGTGTATTGGCGATTCTTTAACTTAATGACATTGCGTCTGAACAGTAACTCGATTGTCGATTGCAACTACCGGTTGCGCAATTGGAAACTTCGGTTGCTGGTGCTTTAATGAAAAAATGTTACAATATATCTCAGACGAAGATGCCCCACGCCTCTAAGCAGAGCGAAGACGGGGGCAACAAACTTGTCTCAGGCGGGGTTCAAGCCCCGTCTGAAATATACGCTCCGCGAGGATGCACACGGATTTGCAGAGGGAGAACGCTAAAACGGTCGCAAATCCGGCGCCAAGTCTCGCGAGCGAGACTTGAAAATATCTTGATAAGAACGGAGGAAAAGGAAAATGAAGAAAATTGCAGTTGGAATTGGAGTGTTGATGTTTATTGTTATATGTATGGGATGTGCGAAAGGCAGCGGGTATCATGTTAATCTTGATGAATTGAAGAAGATAAATGGAACCATGCTCGAAATAGACGATACACCTCAGGGCGAGATGACGGAAAAGGAGTTTAATGAGCAATGTTCAACGCTGAGCGTATCCTATGCGGGATATGCCAATTATACGAAGTCTGTCAATCAGGAGGACGTTCAGATAACGGATCAGGATCTGTTGACAATATATGAATTCTGTCTGGACGCTGTGGAAAACGGGACATACGAAAAATATTCGGAGGACGTTGATGACGGATCCACTTATTCCTTTATTTTTTACGATGAAAATAGTGAACCGCATATGTTATATTCGGGATACATTTACGACAATCAGAAACTGTCGGAGATTGTTCAGATAATAGAAAATTATTTTGAGGAATAAAGG
>CAJOMI010000266.1 GCA_905235545.1 uncultured Lachnospiraceae bacterium
GATAGAAGCATTTATTGCTCAAGAACAGATATTGAGAGTTGCGTTCAACGATGAAGGAGATATTTATATAGTACCTGTAAATTATGGGTATGTATATGCGGATGAAAAGTATGCATTTTATTTTCATGGTGCAAAAGCCGGGCGTAAATATGAGCTTTCTAAAAGCAGTCCATTTGTGGGTTTTGAAATAGACGGGGATTACAAGTTGTTAGAAAGTGAAGCTGCCTGCAATTTTTCTGCGGCTTTTGAAAGTGTGATAGGGACAGGAATGCTTCGTTTAGTAGAAGATGTTGATGAAAAAAGAACAGGACTTAATGCTATTATGAAGCAGACAACGCAGAAAGAAGAGTGGGATTTTGACGATGCAATGTTGGAATCAGTGGCAGTTTTTAAATTAGATGTTGACAAAATATCTTGTAAGGCAAAATAGATGGAATTCACTGTCAGTATGGTTCGACCATTTCTGCCAACATAGAGGTCCTGCAATGAAAATCATCATCTGAAATTTGGCTTATCATTGCAAGGAAAGTTTGAATTGTGTATAATATTCAATAAATATGTTTGGAATGAAAAAGGTAATTTTGTGGGAAAACATCTTAATCCGGGAAATGATGGCTTCAAAGAAGTGTTGAATTCTCATTATGTTGATAAGACAGGGTTGATTGCGGTAGTAAATGATACGATCGGTACGACTAAGAAATTGACATGTATCAGCAGACCGAGAAGGAACCCGGCGCGCAAGACTCGCAAGCGAGTCTTGACTATGAAGGTAAAAAGCTATGTTTAAGAGAAAATATTTATTATTTGTTTTATTATGCATCTGTATGATTTTTGGCGTTTGTGAAAATGTATGTGCGGCGTCGAAGGTACATCCTTCAATAAAAGGTAAGCATGCCATCATAATGGATGCAGATACAGGCAAGATCATATACAAAAAAAATGCGTACAGCAAATGTCACAATGCAAGCACAACTAAGCTGATGACTGCGGTTGTGGCATTGGAGGAGAATAAGAATCTTAATAAGAAAATAAAAATATCGAAATATGCAAGCAGTACAATAGGTGTATCAATTAATTCAAGAGCCGGAGAGAAATATTATCTTAAAGATATGGTTAACGCCATGTTGATCAGATCTGCGTGCGATTGTGCGATAGCTGTTGCGGAAGGAACCTGCGGAAATGAGAAAAAGTTTGTGAAGAAAATGAATAAAAAGTGTAAGGAGATAGGATGCAAACACACAATGTTCTCAACAGCGTCAGGCCTTAGGAATGGGAATGCGCATTATACTACATCCTATGATCTGGCACTGATTACCCGATATGCTTATGCCAATAAGACAATCAGAAAAATATTGTCTAAAAAAAGCTATTCATTTAAAAGTGTGTCGGGTAGAAAGTGTTGTGTGAAGAATACAAATGAATTACTGAAAAGTAAGAAATACAAATGTGTTGGTAAGACCGGAACAGGTGAAACAGCAAAGTATTGTTTTACCGGAGTATATACGTACAAAAAACATACTTATGTATTTAATGTGTTAGGTAGTACCAATGAAGAGGAAAGATGGAATGATGCAAGGAAATTGATTGACGCATGCATAAGTTATACAGATAATCTGAAATAGATATATGGATGTTATTCAAATTCGGATTGGACTCCGATGAGACATATTTGTTTCTATATTCATTGCTCATAGAAGAGGGAGTCTTCTCCAATGAGATAAACAATTTAGATTTTGATTGAAAAGAAATAAGCTCTTAGCAAGTTGAATGGGAGGGACGGAAAAGAAATCATGCGAAAAAAATATTTATTGGCATTTTTATATGCCGGTTGTCTTATGTTTACAGGTTGTTCAATGGATAAAGTTGATTCGGCAAAACAGACAGTAGAAGAAGTAGCACATGATGTGAAAGAATCCGTGGAGGAATACAAATTGCATAAGGATGTAGACGTTCATACAGAAGAAGAGATGAGAGCGTTTGCACTGGAGTGTTTGGAGCAAAAATACGGGAAACCATTTTTGATTGATGAGACATATTGTGAATACGAACATTTTAACGGACATGAGGATAAACCGATGGTGCTCTATGCCAGAGCATATCCGGAAGGTGATGAAAAAGATATATGCGGACTTTATGTGGAGGAACCCAATATTTTTAAAGATAATTATTCTGTTAATTATTATTTACCTGAAATTGAAGAAAAAATCTTTCCGGAGATGGAACAATATGGTGTTGAGGGAAAGATAGAAATTGATTATCCGCTTATGACCGGAACCATTGCAGATAATTTAAGCGCAGAGGATGTCATTTATGATGGAAGTACTAGGCTCTTTTTTTATCAGGAGGTAGCAGAAGAATCTGACATAAGTGCATATATACCGCTTATCAGAAAATGGATGGATTTTCTATATACATGCGATTATGACTGGTATTTTGCATTAACGGCTGAAGGGGATTTGAATTATCAATTTTTTGGAATTTCGAAAGGTGATTACGGGTACACCTCATCTGACGAATGGAGTGATGAAAGGATTATTGATGATATCGAATTCTGTATGGGTATGAATGATTGAGTTACTGTTCAGACGCAATGTCATTAAGCCGGACGTTGCGGGACATGATATATGTTTTCCATTTCGGGCACACTTGCGCTTCGTTGCAAACGTAGCGGTGCTAAATTCGCCGTCCCCGGACGGCTCATTAAGAACCGACGATGGTAAAACATATATCATGTCCCGCAACTGTGTATTGGCAATTCTTTAACTTAATGACATTGGTTCAGACATACGACACACTCGGTGACTGTTTACTGACTAACGAGTGAACTGTAACCGTGATTGGTCCAGTTATTTGGAGCCTTCGTGAGTCTGCTGTATCTATTACCTTGAAAACCACGGATTTGATAATTATAATATTTTTGGTAAATACTTTGATTAGGAGGCCGTCGTATGAAAGAATTGATTTTGCAATTAGGAAATATAGAAGATGCATAAAATGCTTTGCGGGATGCACACTTCGTGGAAAAGAAGTTAATTGCTTTGCGATACCTCTCGGACGCGAAAGAGTCACAAGATGACAAAGGAACGATTAATTGATAAGTTCAAAACTATCCGCCGTAATTCCGGTTTCTTCAATGTTGCATTCCGGGATGCAAGTCACAGTCTGATCTATTCATTCATTACCGTGGTTGACTGCGACAAAGACGCTGTGACGCTTCAGGAGGGGGAGAATACGGATAACTGGCAAGACTGCGTCGCAACCTTGCAACAGAATTGGTTGCGGAAAGAGCAGGCATCAGCCGGGTTACATTATGGGCGGTGGAAAAGGGAACCCCTACAGTATCAATGGGAACCTATGCGGCAGTGCTTCACGCATTAGGAGGATTGGATAAAGATTTGGAATT
>CAJOMI010000267.1 GCA_905235545.1 uncultured Lachnospiraceae bacterium
TGCTTTTAACTGAAGACCTTTTTCCTTCAGATCCCTCACTTTTGTAAGCACTTCTATGTCCTTTTCCGTGTAGTATCTGTGTCCCATCTTATTGCGATGAATTTCCATCTTCAGTTCTTCTTCCCAGTAACGCAGTACATGAGTCTCCACGCCAACCTTGGCTGCCGCCTCCTTGATCAGGTAGTATTTTTCCTTCATGTCATGTCCTCCCGTCTATCCTTTTGCTATTCATTATAAATAGGACAGGCAGATATTAACAGAGGGCATCGTCTTCAAAATTCTGATGAATTCCTCTAAGACTCGACAGTTCCGTATCCAATATCCTTTACTTAAGAAATTACCAATCTAAAGAGGCCGAACATCTTCCTCCTCCCGGATTTCATTTGACTTGATAAGGGCAGATCGAAATGATCTGCCCTTAGTCATGCCGTAATTTTATTCTTCCGGCGCTACGTTCCGTACAAATTTACAGCGTCCTTTTTTATCCACTTTGTAAATCGCTCCGGCATATTCAATCGTTTCCTTTTTTGCCATCTGCCCCTGAGCGTTGAAATAATAACTGTATTTTCCAATCTTCAGTATCTTATTCTGCGCGCGGACACCGGATTTTTGCAGATAATACTTCTTGCCGCTCTTGGTAATCCATTTCTTTTTCTGAACGATGCCGTTTTTATCGGTATAATAATACTTCCCGTTATATTTTTTAAATCCTTTGGAGCGTTTTCCCTTTGCGTTGAAATAGTAGGTCTTTCCGCCTATTTTCACCAACGTATTCGTCGCCACAGATCCGTCTCCGGTAACGTACACTCTGACATTATTCTTATAGAGCCACTGTGACTTTAACACAATTCCGTCTTTATTCACATAATAGCTCTTTTCATCAACGTCAAACCATTGATCTTTCTGAAGCTCACCCTCTTCGCTGAAATAGTAGGTATACGATCCGATATCTCCAAAACCGGTCATTCGATAACCATTTTTATCCACATAATATTTCTTTTTGCCAATCTTAAGCCATTTCTTTTTTTGAACGACGCCTTTTTCCAGATAGCAGTAATGAATACCATCCTCTGCCTTTTCCCAACCGGTTTTTGTTGAATCCGTCGAATTCCCGGCTGATCCGCCCGATTGATTTTCTGACGGATTATTGACCGCCGTCTGTCCGGAAGAATCTGTCTTCGTAGCCGGTGCCGGTGTCGTAGCCGGTGTCGCTGTCGTAGCCCCCATGACCGATGCATAATTGGCTGCATGTTCATAATACTGTACTGTCACCTTTGTCAGGTCAATCGTTCTGCCCCAATTGATCCGGCAGGCTCCGCCATAATTTGCCTCTCCTACCGTTATCTCATTTCCACTTTTGGCAATCACAAATACGGAATGTCCTGTTGTGTTATCACTGGCAGAAGCATACCTTACGATATCTCCCACCTGAACATTCGCAGACGGATTGTCGTATTTTATTATCCACGTTGTATATCCAAAAACGTCATATCCCAACTTATTTGCGAAGCCCATACACTGTGTCGCTGACAAGTGTCCGCCGCCCGCAAAATGATTGCATGTGCAGCCACCGGTGCCCTTTACATGATCCACACCTGAACTCTTATGTTTCGTACAAGCGCTTGATGTGTATCCATTCGAATTATCAGTTGTCATCCCCACATGATTCCAATATTTGCCATGTGGAAATTTCTTTTTTAAATCAGCGATCGTTGTATCGAAGTTGGATTGTCCCACTTGTGTAAGCTGTGCTGCCTGACAGGTGTTCGAACTTCCTGTTATACAGAATCCCATCAGTAATATCATGGAAATATTATCCTGTGTCTGATTTGCATTCTCTCGTACCTTTCTCTGTTCTTCCGATTCTTTCGTGTTCTAAGGGCATAGCCCCTATCTCTTTATATTTACATAAAATGTTTACATTGTAAAGAGTTTTCTGATATTTTTACAAATTAAGCCGTTTCCGTCCAACTTAACCTAATGACATTGGTTCACTCGTTAGCCAGTAAACAGTCACCGAGTGTGGTATATGTTGTCCAATGTAGGGCTATTTGTGAACGTCGGCACTTAAGAATTTGCCAATACACAGGTGCCGGATATGCTATATGTTTTACCATGTAGGGCTATCTGCAAACGCCGGCACTTAACGAGTGACGACCATAGGAGTCATGAGTTTAGTACCGTTGCGTTTAAAGTTAAGCGAAAGCGTGCCCGAAATGGAAAACATATAGCATATCCGGCAACGTCCGGCTTAAGTAAATCATTCTATTATAAAAACTTCTCCAAGTACTGTCCTGTATAGCTGTGCTCTTTGCATTTCACGATCTCTTCCGGCGTTCCCGCTGCCACGACGGTTCCGCCTCCGTCACCGCCTTCCGGCCCGATATCGATGATATAATCCGCTGTCTTGATAACCTCCAGGTTGTGTTCGATCACGATCACGGTATTGCCGCCCTCCGAAAGTTTTCGCAGGATCTCCACCAGCTTATGCACGTCTGCAAAATGAAGACCCGTAGTCGGCTCGTCCAATATATAAACCGTCTTTCCGGTGCTTCTTCTCGAAAGTTCCGTGGCCAGTTTGACACGCTGTGCCTCTCCGCCGGAAAGAGTCGTCGACGGCTGTCCCAGCCGGATATAGCCCAGCCCCACTTCCTGCAATGTCTCTATCTTTCTAAGGATAGACGGAACATTTTCAAAGAACTTGCATGCCTCATCCACCGTCATATCCAGCACATCATAGATACTCTTTCCCTTGTATAAAACCTCCAGAGTCTCCCGGTTATAGCGCTTGCCCCCGCAGACTTCACACGGTACATAGACATCCGGCAGGAAATGCATCTCGATCTTGATGATACCGTCTCCCTTGCAGGCCTCGCAGCGTCCGCCGGAAATGTTGAAGGAAAAGCGTCCTTTCTTATAACCCTTTGCCTTCGCATCCTTTGTGCCGGCAAACAGGTCTCTTATCATATCGAATACACCGGTGTAGGTGGCCGGATTGGACCGCGGTGTTCTTCCGATCGGAGACTGGTCGATATTGATCACCTTGTCAAGCTGCTCAATACCATCTATTCCGTCGTGATCGCCCGGTTTGACACGGGCACGGTTCAAATCTCTCGCCAGATGCTTGTGGAGAATCTCATTGACCAGCGAACTCTTCCCCGAGCCGGATACACCTGTCACGCAGGTCATCACACCCAGTGGAAATGCCACATCGATATTCTTCAGATTGTTTTCTCTGGCTCCCCGCACAGTCAGCCATCCGGTCGGCTCTTTTCGCTTGTCCGGCACCGGGATTTTGATCCGTCCCGACAGATAAGCACCTGTAATGGACTTCTTATTCTTCATGATCTGTGCCGCCGTTCCCTGGGCGATCACCTCACCGCCCTGTTCTCCGGCACCCGGCCCGATATCCACAATATGATCGGCAGCCAGCATCGTATCCTCGTCATGCTCCACAACGATCAGTGTATTGCCGAGATCCCGAAGATGTTTGAGCGTTCCGATCAGCTTGTCATTATCCCTCTGATGCAGACCGATACTCGGCTCGTCTAAGATATAGGCAACGCCTACCAGACCGGAACCGATCTGGGTTGCCAGGCGGATGCGTTGTGCCTCTCCTCCGGACAGCGTTCCCGTTGGTCGGTAAAGTGCCAGATAATTCAGTCCCACATCCATCAGGAAATTCAGCCTTGCCTTAATCTCTTTGAGGATACCTCCACCGATAAACTGCTGGCGATCCGTAAGTTCCAGATTGTCCAAAAAGACCACCAGCTGATCGATGGACATGGCTGTGATCTCATATATATTCTTGCCCCCAACCGTTACCGCCAGAGATTCCTTTTTCAGACGCTGTCCCTCGCAGTCGTCACACGGAGTGATCGTCATGAAGGACTCGTATTCCTCCTTCATGGACTCGGAGCCCACTTCCCGGTATCGTCTTTGCACATTGCGGATCAATCCCTCAAATGCCACATCATAGATTCCTTCACCGCGTTGTCCCTTATAGTGAACCTTTACCTCATGTCCGTTCGTACCATATAAAATAATATTTCTTGCCTCTTCCGACATCTGATCAAACGGGGTATTCAGATCAAAATCATATTCCTCGGCCAATGCGTCAAGTATGGCTCTCGTATAGGATTTCTTATCCGTACAGGACTGCCATCCAAGCACCGTGATCGCCCCGTCCGCAATGGATATGCTCTGATCCGGGATCAT
>CAJOMI010000268.1 GCA_905235545.1 uncultured Lachnospiraceae bacterium
CTTCGTGTGAAGTTTATCAGCCGAATTAAACATCAATGTTGTAAAAAGTCCAATATCAGCAAGATAAAGCTTATATGATTCATCATCAACAGTCGAACTCAATGACACATTAGGATCAGTGCTGTTATAGGATATTAATACCGTCTTGGAATCTAATAATTGTGAAAATATTTCTTTATCTCTGGCTGTTGTCCTTTTCCCTATCGCATTTGATATTACATATCGATTCTTATTCTTGCTCAACTGACCGGGAATTGCATTATACATCTTAGATAAGCGGCCGCTTGAATCAATCTTATAATAATCCTCTTCGTAAAGCTTCAAAATACTTCGCTTTACCATATCGATTTCTTCCAAATTGTCACCATTTACATACGCCGCTACCGCCTGTGGCATGCCACCAACGGCCATATATATTCTAAAATCACGCATCAACTTATTATTTAGTTTTTCCCCTATCGGTTTATTTGAGTGATACAATTCTCTAATGACATCATAAGTATCGTTCCCGGTCGCCCACAAAAACTCTTCATAATCCATCGGATATACATCTATGAAGTATTCTTCAGATGGAATAACTATGTCTGCCACATTTTGTTTTATACTTATCAGCGAGCCTGTTTCAATATAACTGTAACGTCCATCTGCCACAAGATACTTAATTGCCTGTCGGACTAACGGAGCTCTTTGTATTTCATCAAAAATTATAACTGATTCGCCTTTGTAAAGTTTTATACCTGTAACAGTCTGGAGTTTTAAAAAAAATATATCAAGAGATGCTATATCTTCAAAAACCTCCAGCATATCCCTGCTAATATTTGCAAAATCAACTTTTATATATGATTTATAATAATTCTTAGCAAATTCCTCTGCCACCGTTGATTTTCCAACGCGCCTTGCACCCTCCAGCATTGCTGCATAATTATGAGAGTACTTCTCCTTCCAGTTGATAAGATTGTCATAAACCTTTCGACGAAACATATAATCACCTTCCTTCAAGGCTATGTTATCACAACGTGCAGTTTTTTCCAATACTTTTTGAGTGATTTCGAGCAGTTTTTTCCAACACTTTTCGAGTAGTTTCGAGCAGTTTTTTCCAATACTTTTCAACCGAAATCTCTGTTTTTCATTCCGGCTTAAGTATTATACTGAAATCTTCATCACTTTCTCACCCTCCTGCATTCTCTTCAATCACTTTCAAAAATTTCTTCTCTGACAAAATCTCATTCGTGACATACTCACCATCCTTGAATAACGCATAATTGGTAACAGGTGTCGGAGCATTCTGAGCCGTATCTTTATCAGAGATATATACAGACCGAAAATCTATACCTTGCTCTTTTGCGATTGCTTCAACAATTGGAACATATTTTGCAGGATACGGGCATTGGTTAGTATAATACAGCACGTATCCGGGCTCATCTATATGAGGATGCTTTGCACAGTCCTTAAATATCGGCTTTGAAGTTTCCTTCGTGAAAGAAAGATGCCACAGTTGGATTCCATTATCAGATTCGTCCGCCACCTCAAAGCCCTTGTAATTCAGATACTTAGGATCTGCCAGAAAACCACGTTTTTTTGCCGATGAAAGAATACAAATTCCAGTTTTCCCTTTCTCTTTAGAGTCATCAATACACGCATTCAAAAGGTCAGTAGAATATCCATGTCCCTTTAAGGAACCAGCAACCCATAAACAGTCAATATACATATATCCTTCGGCTTCGATTGGCACCCATGCATTCTCTGCTGGTATATACTCAATAAAACACTTTCCCCGCTCCACGCTCTTTAGGAATACCAGCCCTTCGTCAAAACGTTCTTTAAGCCATTCCTTTTTGGACACTACCTGAATATCCTTTTTGTTTGAATTGGCACAACAGATATGCTCCTGTTCCAGATTTTCCTTTGTAACTCGGATATATTCCATAGTCTCATTCTCCCTTCATCCCCATCTCACAACTATTCAGCAACATTTACCAAATCGCGTTTTCCCCGCTTGATTCTGAACAGTTACTTCAAATCAAATATGCTCATCTGTGGATATTTTTCCGGCAAATCATGCAAA
>CAJOMI010000269.1 GCA_905235545.1 uncultured Lachnospiraceae bacterium
ACAACGTGTGTCGTTTATGTTTTATTAAATTTAACTTAATCATTGTATCAAGATATCAGGAATATTTCTATTCGCAAAATCGCCAAACTTCATATGTCACATATATAGGCAAAATTACCATCGTCCATTTCCCACTTTTTTGTATGTAGATTATAGACAGAAACACAAACATGTGTTATTATTTAAAGTTAGCAGAGACTAACCAAGGAGGATGACGACGTGCCAAGTATTCAAGCGAAAATGATCAGCGGATTATTTAAGCTGATCGGGGTAAACAGGATGCTGGATAAGCAGGGGACAGACTTTGAAAAGCTCCTTGAGAGTTATAAGGAGAAGCAGAAAAAGCCATTAAAGATCCCGTATTCCAAGATGGATGCTTTTGATATCCAAACAAAGGTGATCGATGGGACTACGTGCTATACGGTTAGCAAGAAAGGCACAACACCTAACCGGGCAGTACTATACCTGTTTGGAGGAGGCTACATCCTGCCACCGGATCCCGGAGACATAATACTCTGCGGTCAGATAGCGGAGAACTGTCGTGCCAAGGTGTGGTTTCCTCTATATCCTATGGCCCCGGAGCATAGGCTTGCAGAGACACTGCAAAGTACACTTAAAGTATATCAGGACATACTAACCGAATATGACGCATCGTCGGTACGCTTTTTCGGAACATCATCCGGTGGCGGACAGTCTTTATGTGTATATATCAGACATGAGAGTATAGATGTTCCGTTGCCGGGAAAACTTGTACTTCAGTCACCGGGGCTGCAGGTACCTCCAAGTGAAAGCCAGAAAGCGGAGATGGAAAAGCGAAAGAAACTGGATGTGATGATACCTCCACGTTTCTTTGAAAATATAGCTCCTGTGCTTGCTACGGGAGATGAAGCA
Source organism: uncultured Lachnospiraceae bacterium (assembly GCA_905235545.1). Taxonomy (GTDB): domain Bacteria; phylum Bacillota; class Clostridia; order Lachnospirales; family Lachnospiraceae; genus CAG-590. The sequence continues at coordinate 892 of CAJOMI010000269.1, forward strand.
TATCTGCTCAGTCCGCTTCTTTACGACCTGAGTGGTTTTCCTGAGATTGATATCTTCTACGGAACCAGGGAGGTCATGATCGCATATCTTAAGGAGTTTCAGGATGCATGCAGGAAATATTGCGTCAAGCTCAATACGTATATCGGTAAAGACATGATGCATTGTTGGGGCGCGATGGAATTTGTACCGGAAGCCCGGGCAGTCAGACAGGAGTATTTTAAAGCACTACGATAAAAGGATATTTTTTTGCCAGACAATTATATTGGCGATGGCATTGGCATTTCCGGGCATCATTTTATATGGAGCAGCTCTCTTCGGAGTACAGGAGTACATTACGGATGAGAAGAAGAAAAGGGTATATCATTATCTGAATGCTTTTGGCCTCACACCGTGGATCACGCTTCATCTTATCTATGTAGTTATTTTAAGCCTTTTTGCGTGGTCGAATAATAACGGATTTTCAGATGATGCTTTGTTGATATGCGAATCGCTCTTTGATAATTTTTCATGGCTGATTCCTGTATGCGAAGGATTGATGCTTCCGGTGTTTTTGTATTGGTTTTATCTACAGATCACCGGGAATACGATATTTAAAAAGGGAATGGCGTTTACAAATGTTCTTGTGATATTCGGGATTCTTAAAGGAATATCCGTGTTGATGCCGGAGAGCGGATTTAAACTTGGTTTTACTAACGGGCTGATGAGTGAGAGCATGATCGTTTGGTTTCTGTTGATATTTACGGAGATTGGAAGAAAAGAATAATAGGAGGTCAATAAAAAATGTATATGCACACTTATGGAAATGCTGATGACCCGGCGGTGCTTTTGCTGCACCCAATGGGAATAACCGCAGATAAGCTTTACGAGATAATAGGAAGCAGATTCAAGGGGGAATATTATATTCTTGTTCCGGATATGGGTAATCATGGTATGGAGAAGTCAGATTATATATCTGCTGAAAATGAAGCTGAGAATATATGCGGTTATCTTAAGAAGCATGGGATTACTGATATTGCACTGCTTTATGGGGCATCTATGGGCGCGGCAGTTGCTCTCAGAATGATTTCATATAGTGAAATAATGGTGAGAAGTCTTTACCTTGACGGAGCGCCGATCGCAAAATTAGGATTTTTGATGACAAGGATCTTTGCGCCGGTGTTGATCTGGCAAAGAGGAATATATGAAAAGAATGACAAAAAGAAACTTGCTGAGTACATAGAAAGATGGGGCGATGATCTGAATGATCATATGAGAGAAACATTTATCGGGTTTAGTAATACAAGCATCAGAAATATTTCCGCAGTCTGTGTGAAAGGAAATATGGTTGCGATTCCCGAAGAACTTCAAAGGCACACGTATATGGAGTGGGGAAAGGATGAGGACTTTGCAAAAACTAGTCCGAAGGTAGCGGGGAGCCTTTATCCGTTGGCGCATATAGCTGTAAGAAGCGGATATAACCACTGTGAATATATGATGAAAAAGAATCCAGAGTATGTTGCGGGAATTGAGAAGGTTATTGAGAAGGTAAGAACGGAAGGAGTCTAGTGGAAGAAGGAAGAAATGGGACTGTTTAAGGATTATGTGAGTCAGACCAGAAAGCCGGAGGGATTTCTGGGGAAAATGATGGTAAATGGCATGAATGGCGGTCATGCCAGGATGGCCGAATGTCGTGACAACAAAGGTATACAGATGGATCATCTGACCATACGGCTTTTCAATTTTAAAGACAACTCGTCGAGGATGACTCCAAGAGCCGGCCTTCTGGAATATCCGAATTTTAAACACGACCTGCCTAAAAGGATCATAGCAAATGTGCTGACGGGTATAGAGTTATATGCCTTCAGGCACATGGGATTTTTCAGCAGGATACTCGGAGAGGATATCGACGCAATGATATACAAAGAGACCTCAAGGACTACGCTTTATAACCTTGAATACTCCATGATGCCGTATCGTTACAAATATGAAGCCTTCAATCTGTCCGACAGC
>CAJOMI010000270.1 GCA_905235545.1 uncultured Lachnospiraceae bacterium
GCAATCGAACCTTTCTCGATAATATATTTTAAAATGTCTGACGGTGCCTTGATCGTCACCCAGACCGCATTGTCCTCTCTGACAAAACTCTCGATCTCTCCGGTTCCGTCTATGTGACCACTTACAATATGTCCGCCGAATCTGCCGTTTGCAGCCATGGCCCGTTCCATATTGACCTTGCTTCCTTTCGTCAGACTTCCCAGCGATGACCTTCTCAATGTCTCTGCCATCACATCTGCCGTAAAGGTATTGGATGTCATGTCCGTCACCGTGAGACATACTCCATTCACCGCAACGGAATCGCCAATATGCATATCCTCAAATATGACACTTCCCTGTAACGTCAGCCTTGATGATTTGGCACCGTTACTGATGGCCGCCACCGTTCCGATTTCCTCTATAATTCCGGTAAACACATTATCACTCCTTCCAAACTCCTTCCGGATTCCTTTTCAAATTCGCTTCCCACGACTATCGATTGGATGCCTCTGTGATTTCATAAGTGAGAAGTACATCCTCTCCAACCTGTTCGCAGGACACCAGTTTACACGGAAATGCCTCCGTTGCAAGTTCCACGCCCTCACCGCCGACCGGAGTGAAAAATCCCGCCCCTCCAAAAAACTTTGGCGCTACATAAGTTTCGATTCGATTGACTATACCCGCTTGCAATGCCGCATAATTCAGAGTGGAGCCTCCCTCCAATAAAATACCGTCAATCTGTTTTTCTCCCAGTTTTTTCATCAAGTCGTTAAGATCCAATCGTCCGTCTATCTCTTCCGCAATCAGAATCTCCACGCCTTCCCGTTCCAGTGCCTCCTTTTGCTCATGCCAGAAACGGTTGTACTCCGCATGAGGAGGGATGGTTGCAACAATCGTCGGCACCTCATTGGCGGTCGTCACCACATTGCTGGATAATGGGATTCGGAGTTTGGAATCACATATAATGCGGATTGGATTTCTGCCGCCCGGAATCCGACAAGTCAGACGCGGATCATCATTTAAAACTGTTCCGATTCCTACCATGATTCCTTTCAGTGCATTTCTCGTCTCCTGCACCCTCGCTCTTGAGGCTTCCCCCGATACCCAGGTAGAATGCCCGGTTCTGGTGGCAATCTTACCGTCCAGAGTCATGGCATATTTCATCTGAACAAACGGCGTCTTCGTTGTAATGTAGTGAAAAAATACCGGATTTAATGCATCGCATTCTTCTTTCAAAAATTCTGTCACCACCTGAATTCCCGCATCCTTAAGAATCTGTATTCCTTTTCCTGCCACCAACTCATTGGGATCATTGGAACCGACATATACTTTGGAGATTCCATGCTCGATGATCGCATCGGTACATGGCGGCTGTTTGCCCTGATGGCAACATGGCTCCAAAGTGACATACATCTCTGCCCCTCTTGCATCCTCCGGATTGGAAAGATTCTGAAACGCATTTCTTTCCGCATGCAGATCTCCGTATACCTTATGATATCCCTCACTGATGATCTTACCGTCTTTGACGATCACCGCACCCACCAGCGGATTGGGGTTCACTTTTCCAATACCCAGTTTTGCCAGTTCGATCGCACGGCGCATGTATTTTTCTTCTTCCACTGATTACACCTCTCTAAAGTATTATAAAATAGGTGATTGCGAAACTCCAATTTACATCTTTTTCATTGTGCATCTTATATAGTTCCATCGCAGACACGTTTGCACTCTGTCTCCGGCGTAGTGGTACTAAATTCGTGTTGCACACTCATTAAGTACCAACGCCTGCGCCAAGGTCTGCTTATGGAATCTATATAAGATGCACAATAAATTATGTTTAATAAGGAGTTTCGCAATGGCCTGGCTTCATAAAAATAGTCCTGAAATGCATACACACTTCAGGACCTACATTCATATCAATCAATATCATTCTTCTTCCATCCAGACTATACTGTCGGCACCAGAATCGCACTGGTTCATGCTGTTACGCTCGCGGGCTTATGAAGAAGCGTTCGCCGCTTCAAATACCGCCGGTGGAGAATCTCACTCCGCCCCGAAGATTTGTACGAAAGACATTATAACGCTTTCCATCTGAAAATACAAGTAATTTTTTTAGCAGATTCTTTAACATCCCGAAAAACCTGATTACAGTTCACTCGAGCCAGTAAACAGCCACCCCTGCGTCCTCCTAACCACTAAACTGTAACTGCGTCCTCTTTTCGCCGTATCACAAATTTCTCTCGTGCTTAATGTCCAGTCTTTCTTTTGCAAGCGTGATCGCTGCATTGATCATGACACCGATCACGGCGATCAGCAA
>CAJOMI010000271.1 GCA_905235545.1 uncultured Lachnospiraceae bacterium
GCACCAAAGACCATCAGGCTTTTGTGATTTTTTGTTTTTTTCCATTTGATTAAGGAATCATCTATTTTTCTCTGTAACATATTATATCTCCCTAATTATAATTATTATATTCCTTTTAATATAAAATATCGAAAAAACCAGAAAAAGTCAATATTTAACTACCGAAAAATATTAGAAAAACAATATTTAACTATCCAAAAATATTACAACAAAGACATATAACTACCGAAAAATATTTATATTTCAAAAATGCTTACGGCGTTCTTTCTGTGGAAGGCACGTCAGATTAACTGATATTTTCACCTGCATATACCACACTCTGTGGCGTACGTCTGAACAGTAACCGGGAAACAGCCTGGACATTTGGTCGCTGCGCATTGTCTTTCATTTTCTTTCATGTTATATTATAACCAGCTCAATAATTCCAATTAAATATCATTATATGGATGATAGTATGAAAGCGACAAATGCAGAAATGGAGTAGGTAAGCATGTTTGTAGATGGGTTTCCGTACAGTATAAGAGAAGAGTATAAAAACGTTATTTCTGTTATAAGTTACAGAACCATTAACAATGTTTCTGTTGGTGTTCAAGATGCATACAATTCCGAAAAAGAATCATATTCTTTATTTGATGGAACTGATATAAAATTTCCGTACCGAATATATTTTGTTGATGATGAATCGATTTATGAAAAATTAACAAGTATCGAAAAAATGGTCTATGATTGTATATTTACAAGAAGTTGTGATGGATATATTCGGGAAAAACATCTGTTAAATTTATTGAATACAGAGATTCCTGAATGGTGTATGCCATATATATTGAGATTATCATCAGAGTATGTGGTGGAAATAATTGCATTGATATATGATTCATTAATCTATAAGGATAATGATATGGTTCAAGCTTTTTGTTACAATAATCCCAAACAACTCAAACGATCATATCAAAGAATGGTCAGCTATTGGAATGAATATTATAGAAACCAATATCCAAAGTTTAGGGATTATATTGGGAGAAAACTATTTAGGGAATGTTTTGCACCAAGAACAAACTTTGAAAAAATATAATTATATAGTCAAATTGCAGGGCTGATTTTTGTAATAAGTGGAGAGAACATAAATGTATTGTAAAAGAAGGGGAATGTGATATGCGAGTTATGTTGACATCCTGTGGTTTGGAAACGGAAAAGGAGATTATTAACAATTTGCCGCCCGACCAACATCTAAATCGATTACCGAAAGTGTGGGCATATGAGATGTGCTGGGATAAAGAAGAAACACCGGTTTCAGACATTCGCTGTGTACCATTTGAAGAAGTATATTTTGAGGAGTACAAGAACATTTATAATGCGTGTTTTTATCCAATGCGAAAAGCTTTGGAAATTGAACCATATAACTGGTACGCGGAGTATTCTCAGATGGCAGATAAGGCGGACAAGGTATTTTTGCTTCTAGGCGATGGACGAATCATAGGTTCGGTCGCGTGTATAGGAAACGAGATTGATGATCTGATTGTAAATACTTCCGAGCAGAAGAAGGGCTATGGAAAAAAGTTGCTTTTATGGGCAATCAATCATATCCGACAGCAAAATGATGCTCCTATTACATTGCATGTGGCAGAGTGGAATCAAGGGGCATTACAGCTATATGAAAAGGTTGGATTTGCTATTCAATCCAAAGAAAAGATACGGTAGATTGCTTTGGAAAAGGAGGGAAAAATAATATGCCGCATGTAACAGTGAAATTATGGCCGGGACGTCCGGATCATGTGAAAAAAGCTTTGGCAGAGCAAATTGCAAAAGATGTAGCGGAAGGATTGAAGGTAGATTTAGAAAATGTGTCCGTAGCGTTTGAAGAAGTAGATAAAGAAGATTGGGGCGAAAAGGTTTATAAGCCTGAGATTCGGGACAATCAGGACAATTTGTATGTGAAGCCAAAGTATGAGTACGAATGATGGCACAGATACTTATGAAGCCCTTTTTCTGGCAAGGAGAGTAGTTCATGGATAAAGTTAAAATGATGGATACGGTAAAATCATTCATAGCACAGCATCTTAACTGTACGGAGGAAGATTTGCAAAAGGATGGAGTGATTTTTGCCCCGAATGATAGGCAAGAATCTCCGTTTTTTGACAGACTAAATACTCAGATTCATTTTTCGGCTGCAAGGGATTTCTCGGCAGAAGACATATTGGACCTGTTCCGGTCTGTGGATTGGCTCAGCGGCAATTATCCGGAGAGGGTGAAAAAAGCATTGGACAACTGCGAGACAGTCTATACCGCATGGGACGGTAAGAAATTAGTGGGACTGGTCAATGCCATGGATGACGGTGAAATGACTGCGTATGTACATTATTTATGTGTAAATCCTAAGTATCAGGGGAGAGGAATCGGCAAGGAATTAATTAGG
>CAJOMI010000272.1 GCA_905235545.1 uncultured Lachnospiraceae bacterium
GGAGAGATCATTCAGTGTGTTCCCTGCAATGAGATGGCTTATTGTTCGAATCATTTGAATGATGTCTGTATTTCCATAGAGATGTGCCATCCGGATGAGACGGGTGCATTTAATGATGCGACGTATAACAGCTGTGTATATCTGGTTGCCAGACTGATGAATTATTATCACATCGATATGGATCATCTGATCCGGCACTATGATGTGACGGGAAAGGTTTGCCCGAAATACTTTGTGGAACACGAGGACCGATGGGAGGTCTTCAAAGGATTTGTGGAAGAATACAGGGAGAAGTATCGGGAAGAGTGTCAAAATTGAGGGTTTTGCATATTGTAAAGTAGAGACAGGATTTCGCAGGAGTAAACAAAATGGAACCATATGACATTGCATTGCTGGGCGGCGATAGCAGAACCGCCTATATGGAAGTGTACTTTGCGAAAAAGGGATTCCGCGTCATCTGTTACGGGACGGAAGTGTTGACCGGAGAAGATGCACATACGGTCTCGTATGCGGAATCATGGGAAGAGGCTGTGGAGCAATCCCGGATTGTAGTCGGAGGAATTCCCTTTTTTAAGGGCGGTGTATTGTTTACAAAGCAGGCGGATCCGCATATTACGGCAGAAAGTCTTTCAAACGGATGAAGAAAAAGCAAACGATCTTCGGCGGTGTGATACCGGAAGATTTTGTGTGGAAATGTGAGGAGCAGGATGTATTCTGTTACGATTTTATGAAGGATGAGGCGCTTGCGGTATTTAATGCGGTGGCGACGGCAGAAGGTACGGTATTGGAAGCGATAAAAAATCAGAAGACCAATCTGCACGGAAGTTCCGGGCTGGTGCTGGGGTATGGAAGATGCGGGAAGATTCTTGCGGAGAAACTAAAAGGAATGGGTCAAAGAGTGACGGTGTGCGGGCGCAATGAGATCGCACTTGCACAGGCGAGGGCGTTCGGGTACGATACTCTTTTACTGGGTTCGCTGGAAGATCACATACACAATTACGAATATATTTACAACACAATTCCTGCGGTTGTGCTGGGAAAAAATGTGCTGCAATGCATGAGAAGGGATGCGCTTGTTCTTGACATTGCATCCGCTCCCGGAGGTGTCGATTATGAAGCAGCCGGGGAACTGGGGATAAAGGCGCTGCTTCTTCCGGGATTGCCGGGAAAGTATGCACCGAAGATATCGGCGAAAGAAATGGTGGATTTTGTGGCTCGTAATTATGAAGTGTCATTTCGTTAAGTTGGACGTTGCCGGATATGATATATGTTTTCCATTTTGAAAAAAGAAAAGGAGCAGAGTATGGATTTGAAAGGTAAGAAGGTCGGTATTGCGCTGACCGGATCATTTTGTACCTTTGAAAAGATATTTGCTGAACTGAAGAATCTGGTGGAGGCAGGGGCGGAGGTTACCACGATTTTCTCCAATGCATCCCAGCAGATTGACAGCCGGTTTGGAAAAGCGGAAGATTTCCTGAAAAAGGCGGAAGAGATTACCGGGCAAAAGCCGATCCTGACCATTGAGGGGGCAGAGCCGATCGGTCCGAAATCCTATCTGGATATTCTCGTGATATTTCCGTGTACGGGAAATACGGTTGCAAAACTGGCAAACGGGATTACGGATACGCCGGTGCTGATGGCGGCAAAGGCACATCTGCGAAACAATAAGCCGTTAGTCATCTCCATTTCCACAAATGACGCCCTCGGAATGAATATGAAAAACATCGGACTTCTGTTAAATGCGAAAAACATTTATTTTGTGCCGTTCGGACAGGATAATCCGGAGAAAAAAAATAACTCGCTCATCGCGCATACCGACAGGTTGATCCCGACGTTGGAACTGGCGCTTGAGGGAAAACAGATTCAGCCGATCCTGAAGGAATTTTAAAGAAACAGGAATTAGGTAATTGCGAAACTCCGGTTTACATCTTTTCATTGTGCATATTATATAGTTCCATCGCAGACACGTTTTCACTCCGTCTCCGGCGTAGTGGTACTAAATTCGTGTTACACACTCATTAAGTACCAACGCCTGCGCCAAGGTCTGCTTATGGAATCCAACAGATTCAAGTTTTATAAGGAGTTTCGCAATCACCTGGAAACAGAAATAAAAGAAAGGATATGGATTATGTGTGGAATAGCAGGATTTAGTGATTTTTCATTAGATTATACTGCTACACCCGATAAATGGACGAAAGTTTTGGAAGAGATGAATCAGTCTCAAAAACACCGGGGCCCGGATGATGAGGGAACTGATCTGGATGCACATTGCGGGTTATCGCATGTGAGATTGTCGATCATCGATCTTGCGACCGGTCATCAGCCGATGACGAGGGAACGGGACGGGAGAAAGGTAACCATCGTATACAATGGCGAGATTTACAATATGAAGGAGATTCGGAGAGAACTGGAGGGAAAAGGGGTGCATTTTAGCACGACCAGCGACACCGAGGTGATTCTGGCAGGCTATCAGGTGTATGGGGTGGAAATCGTTCAAAAGTTAAATGGGATTTTTGCCTTTGCAATATGGGATGCCGGAAAGCGGAAATTATATCTGTTTCGGGATCGCTCCGGAGTCAAACCGTTATTTTACACCGTTTACGGGAACGCACTTATTTTTTCATCCGAGATCAAGGGACTTTTTCGGTATCCCGGCGTGACGCCGCAGTTGGACCGGGAGGGACTGTGTGAGGTGTTTGGATTGGGACCGGCGAAGACTTACGGGAAAGGGGTATTTAAGGACGTGAAAGAAGTGCTGCCGGGCCATTTTCTCGAGGTTGGGGAAGCGGGCAGAAAAGAAATCTGCTACTGGAAGCTGGAGAGCAGGCCCCATGAGGATTCATACGAAGAAACCGTGGAGCGGACGAGGGAACTGGTGACGGCATCGATCAAAAGGCAGATGTTATCGGATGTGCCGATCTGTACCTTCCTCTCCGGCGGCGTGGACAGCAGTTTTGTGACGGCGGTGTGCAGTCGGGAATTGCAAAAGCAGGGCAAACAACTCACCACCTATTCCTTTGATTTTGTGGATAATAAGATCAATTTCAAAGCAAATGCATTTCAACCCAGTGAAGATCGTCCGTGGGTGGAAAAAATGGTTGCCTATGCGGGAACGGACCATCATTTTCTGGAGTGTAATAACAAGGACTTATATCAATATCTCTTCGACGCAGTGGATGCCAGGGATCTGCCATGTATGGCGGATGTGGAATCCTCTATGCTCTATTTCTGCAGCAAGGTGGCGGAGCATAACAAGGTGACGCTGACCGGCGAATGTGCGGATGAGATCTTTGGCGGGTATCCGTGGTTCCACAAGAAGGAGTGCTTTGATGCGGATATCTTTCCGTGGTCCATGGATTTTACGCTGCGGACCCTTTTGTTAAAGGATGAAGTGCTTCGGGAACTTCCTCTGAAAGAGTACGCGAGGGCGGCCTATGAGAAGACGGTCAGGCAGACGCCGGCTCTGGAGGGTGAAAATGCGGAGGAGAAGCGGAGACGGGAGATCTCCTATCTGAATCTCAAATGGTTCATGCAGACGTTGTTAGACCGGATGGATCGCACCAGCATGTACAGCGGGTTGGAGGCAAGGGTTCCGCTGGCGGATCACGAGATCATTGAATATGTCTGGAATGTTCCGTGGGAGATGAAATGTCATAACGGTATCGTGAAAGGGCTGCTTCGGGCAGCGGGAGAGGAGTATCTTCCGGAGGAAGTGTTATACCGGCGCAAGAGTCCGTACCCGAAGACCTATGATCCGGCTTATGAGGCATTGCTGCGGCGGGAAATGAGGAACGTACTGGAGGATAACCATGCGCCGATCTGTGATTTGATCGACCGGAAGAAGGTGGAGCAGTTCATGGAGAGTCCGACGGATTATGGAAGACCGTTTTACGGACAGCTGATGGCGGGCCCGCAGCTGTTGGCATATTTTTTGCAGATCAATTACTGGCTTACGAAGTATCGGATCCGGCTGCAATTGAATTTCCTACTTGTGCAAAGAAAATGGGTATGTTAAAATGAAATTGCTGAGAAATTCAAGAACAGATGGTGTACCACCCGGCACTGCGCCAACAGTACCGGGCAAGGGATGGTATTAGGAGTACCACACGATACAGACGAATCTGCGATACACACATTGTTTATTATAATGGAATTACCGCTTCTTTACAAGCGATATTCTTTGGTGTGAACAGAGGAGTCAATGCCTTACAATAGATAGCGGGGTATAGGTGTGGACGCATACTTATACCTCGTTCTTGATTTCTCACGAGATTCTCCGACCGCAGAGCACACAGGAGTTATGAATGTTGCAGTGTGTTTTGCGACCGGAGGATTCAGTGAGAAATCGGAGTTTACTATGAAACTGCGGTTTTCTTTTGATACCGTGGTTTTTTCTTTTGCTTCGATTTGTCAATTGCATGCAGTGTGTATATTGAGAGGAGGCAAATGGTATGGTAAGGAGAAAACAAAAAAGAAGAGCACGGAGGAACACATTTCTGGCATCCGTACTTTCCGGTGCATTGGTAGTCACAACCTGTGTGACTGTGCCGCTAACTTCACAGGCAGCAGGAACGGAGAACACAGAACTTCAGAATCCGAGAGTGGTGATGAATACCTGTGATACCGTGTATTTTGGAAGTTACTGGCAGGAGGACACTAATGGGGATGGTAAGGTTGATCAGACAGATGAGAAACAGAAAATCCGGTGGAGAAT
>CAJOMI010000273.1 GCA_905235545.1 uncultured Lachnospiraceae bacterium
ATATAATATAGATTCCATAAGCAGACCCTGGCGCAGGCGTTGGTACTTAATGAGTGTGTAACACGAATTTAGTACCACTACGCCGGAGACGGAGTGCAAACGTGTCTGCGATGGAACTATATCATATGCACAATTAAAAAACTGTAAATCGGAGTTTCACAATCACCTAACATTTTATCTTTTATATACATTGCGTCCACTGAAGATCTCCATCATTTCCCGTTGCAAGCTCTCTTTGATCTCCCTTCGTGTCTCCTTCGGAAAATCATTTACATCCTTGTGGAACAGATAATTCTGCAGATCCAATTCTTTGATGATCATCTTTGTATGAAATAAATTCGCTTCGAATATATTGATATCCACCGCATTATAACGCTCCCGGATCTCAGGATTGATATAATCCTGAATGGATGTCATATCGTGGTCCAGAAAACATTTATTGCCATCCACATCCCTCGTAAATCCTCTTACCCTGTAATCCATCGTGATAATATCCGAGTCAAAAGAACCGATCAGATAGTCCAATGTGGAAAGCGGCGTGATCTTACCGCAGGTCGCCACATCGATATCCACCCGAAAAGTCGCTATACAGGTATCCGGATGATATTCCGGATATGTGTGAACGGTCACATGACTTTTGTCTAAATGCGCAAGCTGTGTGTTTCCAACCGGAATCATCGATTCCTCTGCCATCAGGATTGTTACCGAAGACCCCTGCGGCTCATAATCCTGATACGAGATATTTAAAATACTGGCTCCGATCATATCCGTCAATGTCCGTAAAATCCCGGTCAACCGCTCGGAATTGTACTGCTCATCAATATATGCGATATATTCTTTCTGCTCCTTTGCCGATTTGGCGTAACAGACATCGTATATATTAAAACTCAATGCTTTTGTCAGATTGTTAAAGCCATATAATTTTAACTTTTCCCCCATGTCTATACCCTTCCATCTTTATCCAATGAGAATATCCGCACTACTTAGAGGTTGCTACGATTCGAGTCCGCGAGTCCTCTTTGTCATAATCAAATTCTATCGTACGGGATTCCAAATCAAAGATACTATACTTTTCCGTCCCTGTTACTTCCGGAGTAGAATACGGTCTCTCGCCTTCCTGGCTCGGCTCTCCATATAATGCTATCATGTTTTTCTTCATTTCCTTGTATGTAAACTGCAGATTGGTGATCGTAATTCTGTTAAAAGTACTACTTTCCCCTTCGTCCGTCATCATAGCGACCGCAAGGGATGATCCATCACCGTAAAGATTCCCTTTTAAAACGACCATTCCATATTCCTTAACTACATACGACTCCGGAATTCCCACTTCTTTATAGCTCTTTCCCACCCAGTCCATGCAGGTCATTAAATCCTCAACATAGTATTCCGTACCAGACAGTGTACTTTTATCAAACTCGACATGTTCTTTTTCCCCACAGCCTCCGCAAAAAAGCATCATGGTGCTTAAACTCAACATGAAAATAAAACGTGTCACTTTGCTCCGTCTTCTGACGTCTTTCTGTATATTTTTCATAATATTAAATCCTTTCTTCTTCATATTTTTACTCAGTCGATGCTAAACGCATACCACCGGCACACAACACCGGCAAGCGACCTTGACAAATGCATGGGGTCCTAATGCAGACCATTCTGCATCTCAATCATTTGCAATGCCCATTATATCTTAAATATCTCTAATTGTCTAAGGATTCTTTTCTTCCTTAAATTGATATAACAAATATCCGGTATTATCAATGAATTATACTCGTAGGGATTTATTTCGTCAATCATTTGTAGTTCATTTCTTTTACTCCAGGTCAAATGCCGTTACTGTTCAGACGTACGCTACCGAGTGAACCAATGTCATTTACTTAAGCCGGACGTTGCCGGATATCCCGTAGCAAGCCAAGGAGCGTGACCCGGCTTGCGCTTAGTTTATTCACCATCAAAAATAAAACAATAAAAAATGAAAGCGAAGAAAAGAACGACCATGCAAGAGCAGAACTACTCCTGCATAGCCGTTTTTTGTGAATCATTCTACTGATTGTGTCCACTTTTTTCTTTATTATCTTTACTTATTATCTTCTTTATTCCTTTCTTCTTTGTATTTTTTTACTAGACCAATCAATACAAGTAACGTAAGAGTCATTCCCCTTCTATATCACTCAAAAAATCATCAAGTGTCATATCCTTATCTATATTCTCACGAATCCGCCCTGATTCGGAACGTCTTCGGTGCAAACCGGTTTACAAGGAAAAGAGCTACCGGCACATAGAGCACGCAGAATCCGATTGCTGCCAC
>CAJOMI010000274.1 GCA_905235545.1 uncultured Lachnospiraceae bacterium
CACCAATTCCGGCATGCCTGCATTCGGCTTGGCCAGGATTGGAACATTGGCATACCGCTTCATCCTTTCTACGAGCGGTATCATTTCCCCCGGTCCGGTGGAACAGTTGATGCCAATGGCGTCGGCGCCCAGACTCTGTAGCACCACCACTGCCGTTTCCGGCTCTGTTCCGTAAAGCGTACGGCCGTCTTCGTTATACGTCATACTGACGATCACCGGCAGATCACAGGTCTCCTTTGCGGCTATCAACGCCGCTCTCGCTTCCGCCAGACTCATCATTGTCTCTATTACCAGCAAATCCACATCTGCTTTTACCAGACAGCGGATCTGTTCTTTATATACCTCAATCAGTTCTTCCAATTGCAATTTGCCGATGGGATAAAGCTGTCTTCCCGTCATGGTCAGATTACCCGCAACATAGGCACGGTGTCCGGTATTTGCCACCGCCTTCTTTGACAAAGCCACCAGCTTATCATTGATCTCTTCCAGACGATCTTCCAAACCATATTCTTCCAGTTTGATCCGATTGCCGCCAAAAGTCGGTGCATATATGATATTACTTCCCGCATTGATATAGTCCGTCTGCAGCTTAACCAGGACATCGGGATGATCCAATATCCATGCCTCCGGGCATGCACCGGTCGGCATCCCTGCCTTTTGCAAATTTGTTCCGGTTGCGCCGTCCAGCACAAATATTTTCTGTTTCAATAATGTCTGAAATTGTTCTTTTGTCATTTTTTCTCTCCTTTTGCAGATCCTCACCCAGGTGATTGCGAAACTCCGATTTACAGCTTTTTCATTGTGCCTATTGTATCGTTCCAAGTTAAATAAGGAGTTTCGCAAACGCCTAATTCCTTACCATCAGATGTTTAACAAATCTCATCACTGTCCAGCAATATGGTAAACGGACCGTCATTTAACAGCTCCACCTTCATGTCCGCGCCAAAACTTCCGGTCTCCACAACCGGAACCTGTTTTTTGCATTCCGAAATAATATATTCATACATGGCATTTGCCATATCCGGTCCTCCCGCTTTGGTAAACGACGGCCGGTTTCCCTTCCTGCAATCCGCATATAATGTGAATTGGGAAACCAATAAAAGTTCTCCTTTCACATCGGATAAATTGACATTCGTTTTGCCGTTCTCGTCCTCAAAAATCCGCAGATTGATCATTTTCCGGATCATCTTGTCCGCAATTTCTTTCGTATCACTCTCTGCCACACCGATCAGGACCAGAAAACCTTTTCCGATCTTTCCGGTTACAACACCGTCCACCGTGACACTGGCATGTGCCACTCTCTGTATTACAAATTTCATTTTAATCTCTCTCCATATTATGATGTGCCCGGAAAAACAAATGCCTCCTTCGCTGTCGCTTGTTTTTCCCTTTTGCTTTTTCCACTCGCAGCCACGCCCTTCGGGCTCTACCGTCTGCTTCGCAGTCTGCCTGCTCGTTGATGTGCCGTGAAAAACAAATGCCACCTTCGGTGTCGCTTGTTTTTCCCTTTTGCACATCATATCACAGAATACTTGAAAAGGAAACCTGTGAACTCAGAAAATATAAGAGTCTTCTATGCACAGTTGACGGACGCGGTACATGTTTTACTATGTAGGGCTATCTGCAAACGCCGGCACTTAACTCATGACGACTACAGGAGTCATGAGTTTAGAGCCGTTGCGTTTAAAGCTAAGCGCAAGCGTGCCCGAAATAGAAAACATGTACCGGCTCCGTCAACGTCCGGGAAACTACCGTCCGGGAAACTACCATCTGTGAATTTACCATCCTGCAAAACTGATTTGGCGAACCGGATATTATCTGCTATACTGTATCTATTAGCATAGTCGGTTTAAAGGAGATCAAAAATGGACGAAACACAGATTTTAAAGGGACGACTGATTGATCTGGCCAAACGCGCCTATCAACAGAACATTTACACATACAGCAATTTTTTATCTTTGTATCTCTTCTCGATGATATCCGCGACGATATCTCTTATATTCACTATGAATGTTTTGGTGGAAATGAACTGTCTGAAAGACAGGTTGTCGGATTCGGTTCCGAGGAAGACTTTGGTTATCCCGGACATTTTCCGATTGCAGTGATAAAGATATCCCCTCTGCTTGAAAAATTCAGTGACAACTTAAATCACCGGGATTTTTTGGGTGCTCTGATGCACCTTGGAATTGAAAGAGACCAGCTCGGCGATATTCTCGTAAAAGAGAAAACCGCTTATCTGTTTTGTCTGGAACAAATGGCAGACTAT
>CAJOMI010000275.1 GCA_905235545.1 uncultured Lachnospiraceae bacterium
GACACATGGTTGGATGTCAACAAATGAAATAGAAAAAGGTAGTAAATAATAAGAAAGGTATGGTATTATGATGGGTAGATTATACAAAGCAACAATGTATCGAATGATAATGAGCAAAGGATGCAGAGTATTGACTGTTCTCACTTATGCGGCAGCAGTTCTCTATTATGTGCTGGCGTGGAAAATGGCAAAGGGAGAGATTGATGTTTCCCGGGCGGGAAGTATTACCGGTTTGGGCGATGCGATGATCATATGGTTGTTTGGTGCTTTGATGGTTGGAACTTTGGCAGGATCGGATTTTGAGAACAAGACAATCTATGGCAGTATGTGTTATGGGAGAGGAAAGATTATTGTCAATTATGTTCTGGTGTTGGTTACATGGTTGGCAATATTGCTTTTGCCATATACGGTCGGCTCGATTTGTCTGATCGCTTCGGGAGCGGATATGAATAGGGCGGTGGGAACCTGTATCTCCATCTATATGGGGAATGTATTAAGTTATCCGGAGAGTGGAAGTGTAGGAAAATTAGTACTTTCCTATGTGGCGTATTTTCTGGTATATGCAGGACAGATATCCATCTGTTTGCCGGTTGCCATGAAATGCAGGAAAAACGTGGTTGTAACGGCATTTGGTTTTTTGTTTGGAATGACGACCGCCCTTCTGGCAACATTGGCACAATCTGTGAATCTGCTGGGTAAATTATATCAATGGACACCTTATGATTACGGAATTGCGAAGATTGGTGTGGATGCATCCTATGGAAATATGATACATGGAATGGCAGTGAGCATTTTCTTTACAGGAATTTGCACGTTTATTGCATATCTGCTGTTTCGGAAGGCGGATGTCAAATAAATTGCCAATGAAGTACGGACGGTGGCAAACATACCTGCTTATGATAGCTTTTAAAGTTTCACAACAATTACATGATAACAGGTTTTCTAATCCGCTAATGTGTTAGCTTTGCAGGGAGGTGCAGGATGAGAGTCAGGGAATATATTGACAGTCGTTTCTCGGAGATTGAGTTGCTAGTCTGTCATAAGGAATCCAATGAACAGGTAAGAAAATTGGTGCGGGAACTCAATGATTTTGTAAATGAAAATCTGATAGGAACCGACTTCCGCGGTGACAAATGCAAGATCGCTGTTTCGGATGTAGTACGGTTTTATGCAGATGGTTCCAAGGTGATGGCAGAGGTGGGAAAGGAATGCTATACCATTCCTTATAAACTGTATGAGCTGGAAGAAAAATTGGACGAGAAGCAGTTTATCCGAATCTCCAAATCAGAGATTGTCAATATCCGGAAGATTAAGAAGTTGGATCTCAGTTACACCGGAACCATAAAGGTTATCCTGACGAATCAGACAGAGACATACACTTCACGTCGCAATGTTAAGAAATTGAAAGAGATTTTGGGGAGGTGATCCGATGGGAGAAAGGCTGAAAAGAGGAATGTTCAGTTTTGCATGCTCTGCAATCTGCGGAGCAGTTGTAAATTTATTGGTTGAGGTAATTGTGCGCAGGGCAACCGGTATAGAGGACTTTAATCCGATGTCACCGGAATTTGTCGCTCTTTTTCCGTCCGTCAGCATTGCTGTTGAGGTGAATATTCTCTTGTATGGTGTGATCGGTTTTGTTTTTGCCATGGCGAGTGTGATCTATGAAAAGGAACAGATCGGTTTTATCGTGCAGAATATTCTCTATGTGATTCTGACCGGTTGTTTCTGGATTCCGATCATGACCCTGCTCTGGCAGCTCCAGCGTTATCCCAGTGCACTGATAGGTACACTTTGCGGATATGCCGGAAGCTATGTGATCATCTCGATTGTTGGATATCGGTCAACAAAAAAGAACGTGGAAGAAATCAATCAGTGCCTGATCAGGGCGGAGTGAATCTAATATGGAAAGAGTGTAAAAATGAATGGTTCACCACTTTGGGGTTTGAGCCTCAAATGAAACTTCAATCTTGATTTTTTCATTAAGTTGGTATACCATTTTGTAATGGTGTTGAATTGTATCAGAAAAAATATATTTGCATTAAGAAAGGATTGAATATGAAAATGAAGAAATTATTATTGATCACATTATTTATTACAGCTTCAATAGGAGTAGCAGGTTGTGGCAAAAATCAGCAAGATGAAAAAATTGCATTAGAAGGAGAGAACATAACCTCGATCGCAGAGGATTCAAAAATGAATAATATAGATGATAAAGAGGTCACATCCACAGAAGAACAGACAACAGACGCTTCTACAGAAGAGCAGGTTTCTGAAGCAAGTGAACCGGTCGCATCCACAGAAGAACAGACAACAACTGCATCTACCAAAGAACAGGCTTCTGAAAACAGTGAAACCACAAATCTTACCAAAGAACAGGCTCTTGAGGCAATCAAGAACTACTGTTACAGTAATAATGAGGATTTAAAAAATATGGAGGATTCGGAAGAATATACAATTTCCTGGGAGGTTTCTGAAAATGGAAATAATGAAATAGTTGTATTGTATCGCTCTTATAC
>CAJOMI010000276.1 GCA_905235545.1 uncultured Lachnospiraceae bacterium
ACGATTCGTATCGCAGATGTGACGGAGCGATGAAAAGATTTCAGGAATCCGAACCGGACAATGTTGTCTGATTCAATGAAACACGGCATTTGGTCGCTTTGTGTCGTGTTATTTCAAACGATTCCGACGTATTCTGCGAATGGGAAGGAGGGAAAGACTTGGACCAGAAGAAAATCGGAAGCTTCCTGCGGGAGCTTCGCAGGGAACAGGGAATCACTCAGGAACAATTCGCAGAAAAGCTTGGCATCTCAGCAAGAACTGTGTCCCGTTGGGAGACCGGGAGCAATATGCCTGATATCGGTTTACTATCGGTAATTGCTGATTTCTACGATGTCGGCATTCCTGAGATTATTGCGGGAGAAAGGAAAAGCGACGAAATGAATGAGGAAGTAAAAGAGGTGGCGAATGCCATGTCGGATTATGCAGACGCTGAAAAAGCAAAACTGGTTAAGAGTATTCGAAATCTCAGCATCATCGGTCTGATTGCGCTGATCGTGTATCTGGTGCTGGGGGAAACCGGCGCCTATGAAAGGAATACTGTGCTCCGGTATGCTTATGGATATTCCGAAGCATTGATCTATGTTACGGTTGTCATGTTCCCGTTATACACGACAGGATTGTTAAGCCGGCTGCGGATCAGAAATACCGGCTGGCGGCGTATCCCGGCACCGGCACTAAAAGTGATAGCCTTCATCGCTGCATTTGCCATAGCGGCATTGATCAGGATTGTGTTATCAAAGATATTCGAATAATCCCCTTGATGTAGTTGGTGTAGTACCCGTCTATGTCCTTGAGGAGCACTATGTCTCTGACAGAAAAAGGCACTCCGCATTTCTGTAGAGTGCCTCTTTGATGCTTACATGGTAAAATATCTTCACATAATAATCTCTTCTAAAAATGTGCCTGCTTCAGTCGGTCCGCCGCAGGCGCGGAAACTGTCAGATATTTTGATTGCGCTCTCTTTATATTCCTGCTCGTATAAAACACTTTTCAGAGATTGCAGAATATCATCTTCTGAGATGGATTTTAATCGGATACCGGCACCGCTTCTTGCAACCGCTCCTTGCTCTGGGGTTTGCGGAAACAACACCAGTGGAACTTTAAAATACAGTCCTTCGGAAGCGGAATTCATACCACAGTGCGTAATAAACGCGTCAGCTATAGATAGCACCGCCATCTGATCGACAGACTCATAAATTTGAATATTGGCTGGAAGGTTATCAAAATGCTCTGTGTTGGTTCCCATTGAGATAATAACTTGCCAGTCTGTTGTCCCCAATGCGTGGATACAATTCCGATAGAACGCTTTGTTTTGATTCACGGTACCCATAGAAATATATACTGTTTTTTCTGCCGTCTTAATAAAGGGCTCTTTGATAGGACGGATTGAAGGTCCTATAAAATGATATCTGTCGGAAAATGTATCGGAGCAAGGCTGATAATATTTTGATGTGTATACGATGGTGTTGGTGTCGTTTTCATTTTGAACGATCTCCAACAGATTCTTAACAGGGTAGCCTTTTTCTCTAAGCCGATTAATCTGCTTGTTGATTCGAGGCAGGGCAAACAGCATCTTTGCAATATCCCAAGGAGTCTCCTTCATATACTTTGCTGAATAGCGGTTAAAGGCAAATGTTGTTGTGGATGACACATAAGGTATTCCGTGCTTCATGGCCACCAATTTGCCCCAGAAAGCGACAGAATCCGAGACGATGATATCCGGTCTGATTTCATTGATTTTTTCTGTAGTCATTTCATCGAGTGCAAGTGTAGAAGAAACAAGAAGTTCCGTTGCAAAGACCTTATCTTTGCCGACACGATCTGCATTATCTTTGTCTTCCATTTCAAAGTCATACCCATCGCATCCGATAAAAACAGCTCCTGCCTGTTCGATCTTATCCCTGAAAATCTCAAAAGAGAAGTAGAAGACCTGGTGTCCTGCAGAAGTCAATTCCTTAATCACGGCAAGAGTTGGATTGGTATGCCCATGTGCCGGAATACAAAACCAAGCAATTTTCATAGGCTTTCGTCACTGTCCTTTTCATCAAAAGCTGCTGCGAATAAATTGGAAAACGCTCCTTTCGGAGGTATCGCAATTCCACGTTCAATATCGCCAAGCAGGAGAAGTGTGTCTCCTGGTTTAATTCCAAAAATGTCACGAGCCTGTTTCGGTATTACGATCTGTCCCTTTTCTCCGACAGTAGCAGTCCATGCGTATTTTCCTTCTGGTGCTTTCATTATTCTCACCTCAAAGTATGATTTGTATAACATATCATACCAGAAAGCGATTGAAATGTCAATATGAGAAAAAGGCACTCCGCAGAAAACGGAGTGCGCTGTGAATTACATTTTGATTTCCGTACCGTTCTTGAAAGTGAAGCGGATGTCGTCTTTGGTGTAAACCGTCGCGCAGTCGATCATGCTGTACCAAAGTTCATCGGTAAACTCTGTGATGGCATCCGGCGGCGGGAGTTTGGGCGGTTCATCCATTCAGTGGAAGAACTGCCGGAAATGGTGACGGAGTTCAGCGAGGAGCTTTGGGGCAGTCTGGTTGACCATGTCACGGTACACAACAAGGACAACATCGTCTTCACCCTCACCAGCGGGCTGGAGATCAAGGCATAAAGCAGGCAGGAATTACGGCGCTTCACCTTCGGGTGGGGCGCTTATTTTTGTAGTGAATTTTGGGGATGGAGTATGGTATCATAAATGAAACGAATAGTGCAACTTGTGAACTCTGAAGAGAGGAGGCAGTTATGCTCCAAAACAACATTGAACTGGATGTAAAGACAAAATGCATCGAAGAAAAGGTTAGCCAGCATCAGGTGGCCGAAAACATCGGCACATCAGGAACATACATCTC
>CAJOMI010000277.1 GCA_905235545.1 uncultured Lachnospiraceae bacterium
TCGATCCGGTTTTGAATATTCTATAATTGAGAGGTATGTACAATGAGCACAAAGGAATTGAAACCAATCAAAGAAGGCAAGGTTCGTGAGATCTACGACAACGGAGACAGCCTTATCATGGTGGCAACTGACCGTATCAGCTGCTTTGATGTCATTTTGAAAAACATTATCCACAAAAAGGGAACTGTACTGACACAGATGTCAAAGTTCTGGTTCGATTTAACATCCGATATTCTCCCGAACCATATGATTTCTGCTGATGTAAAGGATATGCCGGAATTCTTCCAGCAGCCACAATTTGATGGCAACAGTATGATGTGCCGCAAGTTGGAGATGCTTCCTGTCGAGTGTATCGTGCGCGGTTACATTACCGGAAGCGGATGGGCAAGCTACCAGAAAAACGGTACCGTATGCGGTATCACCTTGCCGGAAGGACTCAAAGAATCCGACAAGTTGCCGGAGCCGATCTACACCCCTTCCACCAAGGCCGAGATTGGAGATCACGACGAGAACATTTCCTTTGAGCAGAGTGTGGAACATCTGGAAAAAGCATTTCCGGGAAAAGGATTGGAATATGCAGAGAAGTTGAGAGATTATACCATCGCTCTTTACAAAAAATGTGCAGATTACGCATTGGAGCGCGGCATTATCATCGCAGATACCAAGTTTGAATTCGGTCTGGACGAGGACGGCAATATCGTATTGGGCGACGAGATGTTAACCCCTGACAGCTCCCGTTTCTGGCCTGCAAAAGGTTATGAGCCGGGACACGGACAGCCATCCTTTGACAAGCAGTTTGCCCGTGACTGGTTAAAAGAAAATGAGGGCAAACATGATTGGGAACTTCCGGAAGATATCGCACAAAAGACCATCGACAAATATCTGGAAGCTTACGAATTGCTGACCGGCGAGAAACTGGACGCATAAATAAGCAAGACTCACTTGCGAATCCTGTGCGGCAAAAAATCGGATCGCTGTAATACATAGAAAAGGAACCTCCGTATGGGGTTCCTTTTTCGTTTTATAGAAACTGTTTCATCTCTTCCATCAGATTCTCTTCTGTCCTGACTAATTTCTTTGCAAGAGAAACGGTCTCCGGTGAAGCCTCCGCAAACTGATTGATCTTCTCGCTGATTGACTGAATTCCCATATTGCAGCCATCCATAATGATCTTGGCAATCTGTGTCGCATCTTTATTTACCATCAATTTGGCTTCTGTACTGATCCACGACATCGCCGATGCCATAACACCCGGCTTTTCTTCCGGCTTTCCATACTCTAAGAGTTTCTTTCCCGTTTCTTCTTCAATCTTCTCATGTTTGTCCGTATAGCTGACAAGAATATCTGAAAGTTTCTGATCGGTCACATAATCCTTTACCTGTCGCATACTGTTGATTGCCATCTTACAGCCTGAACTGCATTCATCCAAAAGTTGTACGGTCTGTTCTGTCATACTGTTTTCCTTCCTTTCCTATCCATAAGGTATCCGTAACGGATTCCTGCTCCAAGTTCTTCGTAGGTTATTCCCTGTTTGAATATTGGTAACGTATGATAGTAGTATGACCAGAATTTCCCTTTTTATTCGCTATCGGATATAATCCATGCACATACGAACTTCCGTATATGGTTTGACATAGGTATTGGCAGCATATACATGATCCGGATGTACCTGATATCCGCTAAGTGCCTCCTCGCTTTCCAGTTCACTGTCAAGCATAACATCCGCATTGGAGGATTCCAATCCATTGATTATGACATCCAGACGGATCAGACCCGGAACCTTTCCAACCAATGCCTCTAAATGTTCCTTGATGCCGGATGCAACCTGTTTTTTCTCTTCTTCCGACAAGTTTTCTTTTAATTTCCATAAAATAACATGATGTACCATTTTTTCTCTTTTCTCCTATTTTTATAAATTCTGTTTTAAAATGTACTCTGCTTTCCTCTCCAAGTATGAACACTTTTATTGTAATGAATCCTGTTGGAAATAGCAAGCGTATTTTTACTATTCAAAGTTTTTACCGGACGCATAACAATTCCGTTTTCTGTCTGCAAATAACCCTCTTGGGAGAACAGAAAACGGAATTGTTCTGCTGTTTTTCGTTATTGATTAACTGTAAATAAGAACAAGCCGGCTCACATTCCGCAACAAGCACGTTGGAAGCATGCTCGAACTACAACAAAATCCTTCTGTGACAGGAAAAGACAGGTACCGATCTACCATTCCCCCCCGATACCTGTCTTTTTTCACATCTTATTTGGTTTTGAACTGAATTGTCGTCTTCTTTCCGTTCTTGTCGGTGACAACCAGCTTATTCCATTTACCCTTTTTCTTCAGATTCTTCTTATACTTGGACAACTTAAAGGAATAACTCTCCTTATTTTTTACCTTGATGGTCTTGCTGTTTAACTTGATGGTTTTGATTCCATCCTTATCATTCACGGTGATCTTCTTGGATGTCTTATAAGTCTTCTTGTTCTTGATATTGATGGTGGTCGAATTGTCTTTCTTAACGGTATTTCCTGTAACATCAATCCTTTCTCCCTTCTTTACGAGAGAAGATGATAGATTCAGATGCAAAGCGGGACGAACGCCTGTAATGGTATAATTGACATTGAAATAATCGCCGATCGTGCTGTCGCTACAGACGGCTAAAGCATAATTCGCATTTTTACCCGGCGACCGCAACCACCAAACAGTATTCATTCTGTACGACGCCATTATTTTATTCATAAAATCGTCCTGAGCATATACACCCCGTGCTTGTGCATAGGACGTAGCCTTTCCGATTCTTGCCTTCTCGTCATACTTCTCATAAAAACCATATGCTGAATTTATCACGTCGGACAGAGATGGAAGATATACCTTATCCTTTGTGTCATTGCCACCTGCTGTTCCATATTCTTCATTGTCCTCATTTTTCAAGGTTTGTTCTATAATA
>CAJOMI010000278.1 GCA_905235545.1 uncultured Lachnospiraceae bacterium
ACTGACAAAAAACAGTGTCACAATGAGCAACGAGCCCAGGGATACATATCTTGTGATCAGAATACAGAGTATAAATGCGATCAGGCAGACAGCAACAATGCGAAAATCCAACAGACCGAGGATGACACCTCCCGTAGCTGCAATACCCTTGCCTCCCTTGAAATGCATATAAAACGGATAATTGTGACCGATCACAACTCCGAGTCCGGTCCATAAAATCATCGGGAGCACAATAGCCGGGAAGAAACGAATCCCGATCACTCTTGCCAACACACAAGGGATAAATGCCTTTAACAGATCGCCCAAAAAGACGATCATTCCCGCCTTCTTTCCAAGAACCCGAAGCGCGTTCGTCGTCCCCGCATTACCACTTCCATGTTCCCTGATGTCGATACCTTTCAGTCTTCCATATATGTATGATGTTTGAAAAATTCCAAAACAATAACCGATCAAAACACACAAAATGCGCACTAAAATATCCATTTTATATATCCTTCTCTTTTCTTTCCCGTATTATAAATTTCAGCGGGGTTCCTTTGAATCCAAAGGCATCCCGAATCCGGTTCTCAATATATCTTGTATATGAAAAATGCGTCAGATTCTTGTCATTTACGAATATAACGAAAGTCGGCGGTTTTACAGCCACCTGCGTTATATAATAAAGCCGCAATTTCTTTCCCTTGTCAGACGGTGGCTCCTGTAAAGCAACCGCCTCCGATAAGATCTCATTGAGCACACCGGTTCCAACGCGCAGGGCATGATTGTCAATCACCATGTCGATCATGTCAAATAATTTTGGAAGTCGCTGTCCGGTCTTAGCCGAGATGAATAGGATCTCTGCATAAGGCATAAAGGAAAGGATCCTTCTGACTTCTTCTTCAAACTTATATACGGTCTTATCATTTTTCTCAATGGCATCCCACTTGTTGACGGCAATGATCATACCCTTGCCCCGTTCATGGGCAATTCCTGCAATCTTGGCATCCTGTTCCGTAACACCCTCTGTTGCATCGATCACAAGGACGCACACATCTGCACGTTCTACCGCTGAAACGGTACGGATAATGGAAAAACGCTCGATTTCTTCCTTGATCTTGCTCTTTCTTCGAAGTCCTGCCGTATCGATAAAGACATATTCTCTGTCATTTCGCACAATCTCCGTATCGATCGCATCTCTTGTGGTTCCCGCAATATCGGAAACGATCACCCTCTCTTCTCCGAGTAGTTTGTTGATGATCGAGCTTTTGCCGACATTCGGCTTGCCGATGATCGCAATCTTTGGTCTGTCATCCTCTTCTTCCGTATCTGCTCCCTCCGGAAAATGTGCGATCACTTCATCTAACATCTCTCCGAGTCCAAGTTGTGATGCAGCAGAGATTGGAAACGGATCCCCTAGTCCGAGATTATAAAACTCATAGACATCCGGCATAAATTTTTCGAAACTGTCTACCTTATTCACCACCAAAACCACCGGTTTGCGGGAACGTCTCAACATATCTGCAACCTTGGAATCTGCATCTACAAGTCCCTGTCGCACATCCACGATAAACAGGATCACATCTGCGGTATCAATGGCGATCTGAGCCTGTGCCCGCATATTCTTCAATATAATATCATTGCTTTCCGGCTCAATACCACCGGTATCAATCATGGTAAAATTGTAATTCAGCCAATTCACATCCGCATAGATCCGATCTCTGGTCACACCTGGTGTATCCTGTACGATGGATATTCTCGAACCGGCCAATACGTTAAATAATGTCGATTTTCCGACGTTTGGTCTGCCTACTATGGCAACAATCGGTTTACTCATTTTGGAATCTCCCTTTCCATTTGATCTTTCACAACTCTTCTAGTGTACAATAGCAATCGCTATTTGTAAACATAAAAATAAGATAACATTTGCCCAAGCCGGACGTTGCCGAACATGCTATATGTTTTCCATTTCGGGCACACTTTCGCTTAACTTTAAACGCAACGGTACTAAACTCACAACTCCTGTGGTCGTCGTTCGTTAAGTACCGGCGTTTGCAGATAGCCCTACATGTTAAAACATATAGCATATTCAGCAACTGTATATTGGTAAATTCTTAAGTAAATGACATCTAATCAATGCTGCGCTATAATCGTATGTAAGCTCCGGGCGTGCGCCCGCTTAGTAGTAAATGCAGCGGTACTAACTTCGCAGCATCATAACACCGGCCAGATTCCCACGCATTCCGTGGCTTGCACGGTGGGAAAAGAAAAAGTCGGGATTACAACAGGTACACAGATCGGTCACATCGATGTGTTCTTCCGGAATTCCCGCCTGCAGCAATGTGATCTGGCATGCTTTGTGCAAATTAAGCTGATATTTACCGTTTTCTTTCCCGTAGAGAAGTTCCTCTCCGTAGCTTTCACCAAACACGTCAAGAAAACGGAGTGCGACATCCTCGCTTACCTCATAGCAGCGCTGACAGATGGACGGTGCAATCGCACAGACAATGTGTTCGCGTTCACATCCGTATTCTCTTTCCATAAATTCCACCATCTTCGCCCCGATTCGCTCTACAGTTCCACGCCAGCCGGAATGTGCCATTGCAATTACTTTCTTTACCGGATCATAGAAAAAAAGCGGAACACAATCTGCATAAAATGTGATCAACGGTACATCCGGCTCATTTGTCACAAGTCCGTCGATTTCTTTTATGTCACTTTCCCGGATAATGCCTTTTCCGCAATCTTTCTTTGTCGCTTTATAGAAATTGGTCAGATGTACCTGATCCGAAAATACCAGTTTCGTTTCGTCATATCCCA
>CAJOMI010000279.1 GCA_905235545.1 uncultured Lachnospiraceae bacterium
TTAATGATATTGGTTCAGACGTACGATACCACACTCAGAACCTGTGTATTGGTCAATGGCTGAATTGTAACCAAATGTCAGATTTAAAAGGGGATGAAAACGATTATGCTTGCATAAATCACACATCTTTTTTATACTATAATAAATGGTGTCATAATTGTTCCAGATTAAATAAAAAACAGAAAGAAGGAATCCTATCATGAAAACCGTATTTGTTCCAAAAAAGAAGAAGAAAAATTTCTTAACTCAGGGCAAACTGCTCTTTGCCGGACTGCTCTTTTTCAGTCTCTTTGCACTCAATACCGGTACGACTGTTCAGGCGGCAACTCACAAACCCGGTTGGCACATGAACAAAAAAGGGCAGGTATATTATTACGATGAAAACGGGAAAAAAGTAACCAAAAAGCAGGCACAGATCGGCAACAAATACTACTGTTTTGACAAGAAGGGCAGACAGCATGTGGGATGGATTCAACAGAACGGTCATTACTATTACTATAACATAGGCGCAAAGAAAAAAGGTTATCTGGTTTGCAACAAAACGATCAATGGCATTAAACTCAACAGCAAGGGCTATGCCGTAACGAATACTGAGAAAGCACGTCTTCTTACGCAGGCAAATAAGATTGTTTTTAACATAACAAATTTCAAAATGAACCAGACGCAAAAGAACAAGGCATGTTTTATGTATATCCGTGACAAAATGAACTGGCGTAATCTTTCCGGTTTCCAGAAAAACAACAGTCACTGGGATCAGTATTATGCGACCTATGCCCTTTTCAAGGGATACGGCGACTGCTATACGGGCGGATGCGGATTTGCCTACCTCGCAACTGCTGCCGGTGCCAAAAAAGTATACGCTGTCTCATCAGGAGGACACGGATGGGCCGAGATCAACGGCAAATTCTATGATCCGAACTGGTCCAAGGTCACAAATAGTGTCAAAGACTATTTTGCCGTTCCAAAATCTCTTAGCGGAAGAGGCGGACGTCCTTCCTGGGCAAAGCACAGATCTTATGTAAAAAGAATCGACAAATAGACATCCCGCAAAGCATTTGAAATCAGCAATGACCTCGCGGAGCGTTTAACGCAGTCGGAGACCTTCCCCTGACTGAGTATAACTTGTCATAACCCCCACCTTCGCTATCGCTTAGAGGTGGGGTATTTCTCCGACTGCGTTAAAATTTTATTTTCTTATAAACTTTAAAATCACTGAGCGTTGGTTTCTTTGCACCGAACCTGCCACCCATGTTATCATAATATTTTCCGTTAATTTCCACGACTGCATGATCGTAATCCATTACAATGACATACGGCTCATAACCAAGTTCCTTTGCAATGGAGGCAATTGTACACGCAAAACCATAGCAATTATATTTTCCATTATTGGATAAAACCTTATAGGTGGCACGATACGGGAAATCCTTTTCGTTGACTTCTTTGCGCTTGATATAATTTGGAACATAATTGCCCGCTATCATTCGGTTAAACAGGGTACGAAACTTTTTCTGTTTGCTCATCTTCGATGTCGTATACTTGTCTATGTATTTTCTCGTCACCTTACTGCATCGAACCTGATCTTTTGACAATTTTTCCGCTACGCCTTTCTTGTTCGTGCGATACCACTTTCCCTCATATTCAAAAGGTTTTGAAAACCCGCGAAGTACTCCTTTGTCCGTAAATCCATAACGGACCTTTCCAATCTTCTTTACCCCGGTAGCTAAAACTCCACCTTTTTGAATATAATATTTCTTGCCTTTGATCTTTTTCCAACCGGCTTTTTTCACCATGCGTCCATTTTTCGGATCAAAGTAATACCAACGCTTGTCTGCCTTCTTCAAACCGCTCAGTCGTCTTCCGTCCGCCGAGATAATATTGGTATTCTCCAATTTGAACGATTCCTTTCTCCCGAATGATGGAGCCGTCACTGTTCTGATAGTAATAGTGACCGTTTTTCTTAATCCACTGTGGCTTAACATTTAATTCGGGCGTCGTTTGCTCCGTATCCACAGAAGTATCCGCCTCTGCATTCTCCGGTATCTCAGCTGCAAAGACCGGAATACGCTGCCACAATCCCACAAAACAAAAACACAAAAGTCCAACGAATAATAAATGTTTTTTCATAGAAATCCCCTTATCCTTCTCCTTCAATAATACCACTTCACACTCTGTGCGCATGATGTGGACATCGTCTTCCGTCTGATACATTTTCCCCTATTATACCCGAAAAAAATTTAAATGAAAATACCATATCCGTTACCGTTATTCAGTTTTTTTCAGTTTTCGTTTCTTTTTAAAATAAATTGTTGTATGATATATTATTGTATGTGTCCAGGAGATTTGAAATCGGATGCACCAGCATACATTTCATCAGGAGGTATCACGACACCATGGCAAATACCGCTCGCATTCTCTTATTTCACACGGAACCCGGCAAGGCAAAGCAGATCGAAGCGCTTTGCAGAACGCTTCGGATACAGGTAATCAAAGTCAAGCCTTCTTCCTACGGACAAAAGCTCGGCTATCTTGCCGGAATCACCGGTTTTTCACGGGAACAGATCACCTATACCGGTGCAGAATTTCCATCTGAAATGATGGTGTTTTCCGGAATGGATTCTGACCGGTTAGACGAATTTCTCGCTGCATACAAAAGGGCATCCATTTCACCCATCGGATTGAAAGCCATTCTGACACCACACAACGTGAATTGGAGCGCAGAAGCATTATACAGAGAACTGTTTAAGGAACATAACAGCCTATAGTGTAACGAAAAAGAATCAGAGACATCATTAGAAATGAATTCAGGAGGTTAATAACATGGAACACTTTTTAGAACAGGTGACGAAAGTAAATGACGTGATCAACGGAGCTGTATGGGGATGGCCCGCGCTCATTTTACTCGGATTTGTCGGTGTCCTTATGACCTGCAAGACCGGATTTTTTCAGTTGACGCATTTCCGATACTGGATCAAACATACGATCGGTGCCATCTTTGGCGATAAACATGTGACTGCCCACACGAATGACAAGAGCATCTCCCAGTTCCAATCCCTTTGTACGGCACTTGCCGCCACAGTGGGTACCGGTAATATCGTCGGAGTTGCCGGAGCCATCGCAACCGGTGGTCCGGGCGCCGTATTCTGGATGTGGGCGATCGCATTCTTTGGAATGATGACTAACTATTCCGAGAACGTGCTCGGTATCCTCTACCGACGCCGCAACGAAGACGGCGAGTGGTGCGGTGGTGCCATGTACTATCTGCGGGATGGATTGGGCGCCAAAAAGGGCTGCAAACAAATCGGTAAAATACTTGCCGTACTCTTCTCCTGCTTTTGTCTGCTCGCGTCCTTCGGAATCGGAAATATGAGCCAGGTAAATTCCATGACCGAGAACATTTATCACGCATTTCACGTTCCCCGTCTCGCTGTCGGCATCTTCTTACTGTTTGCAGTCGGTCTTGTGACCATCGGCGGAATCAAACGTATCGCATCCATGACAGAGAAACTGGTGCCATTTATGGTGATCGTTTACCTGTTAGGTACCATTTTCATCATTGTGTCCCACCTGAGCACAATTCCT
>CAJOMI010000280.1 GCA_905235545.1 uncultured Lachnospiraceae bacterium
CAGTGAAAGAATTATAAAGGTTTTGAAAGAACGCAATATGACACAGGCGGAGTTTGCAAAGCAGGTGGGAATTTCTACCAGTACCATAAGTGAATGGAAAAAGAGAAAGACCAATCCTACCGTAGAAAAGATAATGGATATTTGTAATGTATTACAGATTACACCTGAGCAGCTTCTTACCGGAAAAGGAATTGAGGATGAAGAGGAAATTGCAGCTGCAAGTCCTGAAAGCAAATTTACTCCTGGGGATGTTCAGATGATTGAAGATTATCATAATCTTAAGGAAGAACAGCAAAAGAGACTCATGGCTTATATGGAGGCTCTAAAGAAGATAGAGCTTCTAGAAGATATGTAGTATGAAAAGACCAATATATTCAGACTTGAGAATTGTAAAAAACGGAGGAATAGTTTTATGGATAGTTTTGATAAACAGATGGAAATGGTTCTTTATCATTCGGCGGAGGGGGATGTTTCCGTAGATGCTTATATTGTAGATGAGAGCCTTTGGATTACACAAAAATCCATGGCTAAGCTTTTTGGAATAGATAAATCAGGTATAAGTAGGCACTTAAATAAAATATTTAAGAGTGGTGAATTGAAAAAGGAAGTGGTTGTTGCAAAATTTGCAACAACCAATCCTCATGGCGCAATGGAAGGGAAAACTCAAGAAAATGATAGCATGTATTATAATTTGGACGCTATTATTTCAGTTGGATATAGAGTGAATTCTATTAAGGCAACTCATTTTCGCATATGGGCTACAAAAGTCTTAAAAGAATATATGACCAAAGGATTTGTTCTTGATGATGATAGATTGAAACAGGGAAAAACTGCTTTTGGAAAAGATTACTTCCGTGAATTGTTGGAACGAGTTCGTTCTATCCGTGCTAGTGAAAGGCGTATATGGCAACAGATTACCGATATCTTTGCTGAATGCAGCATTGACTATACTAAGGATTCAGAAGTGGCATATCATTTCTATGCCACTATACAAAACAAGTTTCATTACGCAATTACTAATAATACAGCGGCTGAGATTGTGTACAAATCAGCAGACCATAATAAAGAACATATGGGACTCACTACATGGAAAAATGCACCGGATGGACGAATTTTGAAATCTGATGTATCTGTCGCAAAAAACTATTTGGAAGAGAAACAGATTCGACAATTAGAGCGTGCGGTTACAGGTTACTTTGATTATATCGAAGATCTAATTGAGCGTGAGAATGTGTTTACCATGGAAGAATTTGAAAAAAGTGTTAATGCTTTTCTTGAATTTAGACAGTACAAAATATTGAAGGATAACGGAAGAATAACACACAAGCAGGCGATGGATAAAGCTTATAAAGAATATGATACGTTTAATAAGACCCAGCCTATTGAGTCAGATTTTGACAAAGCAGTTAAAAAAATGATAGGTGAATCAAATGGAAAAGAATAAAAAGATTAAGGTCTATTTATATACCCGTGTTTCTACATCTATGCAGATAGATGGCTATTCTTTAGATGCACAGAAATCAAGAATGAAAGCATTCTGTGAATTTAATGATTACGAAATAGCCGGAGAATATGAAGATGCTGGCAAATCCGGTAAATCAATAGAAGGGCGTGTAGCATTCAATAATATGATGGAAGACATCAAATCCGGAAAAGATGATGTTTCTTTTGTTCTGGTATTTAAACTTTCCAGATTTGGCAGAAATGCTGCTGATGTTCTTAACTCACTTCAGATTATGCAGGATTTTGGCGTGAATTTGATCTGTGTGGAGGATGGAATTGATTCATCCAAAGAAGCCGGAAAACTTATGATTTCTGTACTTTCAGCAGTTGCTGAGATAGAGCGTGAAAATATTCGTGTAAGGGCGTATGCAAAAGGCAAGAGAAGGTAAGTGGAATGGCGGCTTTGCTCCTTATGGATATGCCCTAGTTGATGGAAAGCTTGAAATAAATGAAGAGGAAGCTGTAGCTATCAGAACAATCTTTGACCAGTACGTTAATACAGATATGGGATCTAACGGAATCGCAAAATATTTAGAAAATCATGGGATTCATAAGATTGCAAGGCAGAATGGTAAGAACCCTTTGTTTGATGCATCCTTAATACGAAGAATAATTCAGAATCCGGTATACTGCGGTAAAATTGCTTATGGCAGGAGAAGAACAGAAAAGGTTCACGGAACAAGAAATGATTATCGCCAAGTCTATAAGGATGA
>CAJOMI010000281.1 GCA_905235545.1 uncultured Lachnospiraceae bacterium
CGTCACCTTGGATCGGGATGGATTGGGGGCGTTAAGAGATATGACCGATGAATCATTTATGACAGACATAGATATTCTTTGTAAGGAACATGAAGAAGCGATGGCAGAGAAGGATAAGAAGTTGGCAGAGCAGAACGAGAAGCTGGCGGAGTTAGACGAGAAGCTGGCTAAGCAGGACGAGAAGCTGGCGGGGCAGGATAAGAAGTTAATCCGGCAGGTACTACGCAATTATGAAAAGGGGAAAACACCGGAGGAGATTGCGGATGATCTGGTAGAATCGGTTGAATATGTGAAACAGATCTGCGAGGTCATAGAGTCTGTATCGGATAAAGAGAATGTGGATGAGATTTATAAGAGACTTAGTAATTAGTGTCTCCACTTTAAAAGATTGGAAGCCGAAATGACTACCGAAGATTACAGACTACTCTTATTATAATAACCCCAATTCCCAACACCAGTATGGAAGTCACATACATCAACCGGTTTGCCCGCCTGATGTCATCCGGCTCAATCCTTCGGTTCGGATCTCCGATGGTCGGTTTTTTCACCAATTTTCCGAAGTAAAAGGCGTCCCCCGCGAGCAACGCCCCTGCGCAGACCGCCTCGGTCTGGGCGGAATTGGGGCTTTTGTGGTGATACCGGTCTCTTTTAAAGATCCGCCAAGCGTTTTTTCCGTCCAATCGAAGGAGAAATGCCGCCAGAATCATAGCCAGAGCAGAAATCCTCGCCGGCAGTAAATTCAACAAGTCATCCAACTTAGCCGCTGCTGTTCCAAAATAACAGTACCGGTCATTTTTATAACCGATCATGGAGTCCATCGTATTGACCGCTTTGTAACAGACTCCACCAAGCGAACCGAAAATCAACATATAAAACAAAGGGGCAATCACTCCATCCGAAGTATTTTCCGCTACCGTCTCCACTGCTGCCCTGATCACACCTTCTTCGGACAAGTTCTCCGTGTCCCGCCCGACAATCATAGAAACTGCCTTTCTTGCATCCTCCAACCTTTGTGTGTTTGGCTCCTTTTGTACGTTCTCCGTCCGCTGTGCATCTGTCTCCTTTTGTAAATCCTCCAGCCGCTGTGCATCCGATCTTACATCACCGGTCAGTGCCCGATACACTTTCATACTTTCCACCCGCAGGGATTTCATCGCAAGCATCTGATAACAGAAGACGCAGCGAAGACCGAAGGAGAGCCACGGATGAATCTGTCCGGCAAGGTATAAAAGTCCGGCAGCGATTCCCACCGAAAGGAACAACACCACTATGACAAGAATGCATCCCGCAACCTGTTTTTTTCTGCGGTCTGCCTCCTTTTCTTCGTCAATGCGAAGAAGCGCAAACAGACCTTTTTCCGTCCACTCGATTAACTTTCCGATTCCCTGCACCGGATGCCACAAAAAATGAGGATCTCCCAGTATGAGATCCATAACAAACCCGATACATAAAATAATGATATGCTGTGGCATAACTCATCTTACCCCTATCTCTGCTCTTACAATATTCTCACGTCCGCATGCTTCCGGCATGTTCCCGCTTTCCAAATCTCTTTGCATCTTACAGCGTTCTCACGTCCATAAACTTCCAGCCGGCACTCCCGCCTCCGGAAGCCTCATTCATCGGAATCCCTTCCGTCACAAATCCCTCTCCCGGTCCGATCTGCCAGTCATAGTAGTCTCCATGCGGTTCCGAGCATTGGTCAAACAGTGCCATGATCGTCCCGCCATGCACGACAAATGCTGCTTCCGTATGCCCTACCAGCTCCGGCATAATTCTCTCAAATCCCCGCACACACCGTTCCTGAAACCTCTTCCTGTCCTCACCGCCCGGAAAACCACTCATTCCCATCGAGTCTATAAATCGCTGATATTCCGGATTGCCATCCAGTTCCCGAAAGTTGCGGTACTCAAATTCCCCAAAATCGCATTCCCGCAAATCTTCAACGACAATCTGCTTCTTTTCCGGAAACAAAATCTCTGCCGTCTGCACACAACGCTTCATGGGACTTACCACCACAACATCAATCCCTGCAAACTGTCGGGAATGCTCCAGCCGATACGCTTCCATCTGCAAAACGGCTGCCTCCGTGAGTTGCTCATCGGTCGATCCGACATATCTTTTTTCCTGATTCCCTTTTGTCGCACCATGTCTGATAAAATATAACTGCATTTCACTTAATCCTCGTTCCGATTCCACATACGACCCGGATTACCTGTTCCGCTTCCCTTGCCAGATAACAGTTCACTCTGCCAACTGTCTCCCGGTATGCGCGTTCACCGGCATCCATCGGCACCAGGCCATATCCAATC
>CAJOMI010000282.1 GCA_905235545.1 uncultured Lachnospiraceae bacterium
TCCCCTGATTGTCCGCCCTGTTCCGGAGGGCGTGTATGAGATCATCTCCGGCCACCGCAGGAAATATGCCGCACAGCAGCTTGGGTTCAGAAAGGTGCCGGTAATCATCAGGGTCCTGAGAGAGGATGATGCTGAAAGGATTCGCTAGTACTCACTTAGTTCGATTTATTACACAGACGGGTATAATTAATTGCGCAAAAACGCACGCATGCGTTTTTTGCAGTTGATAAAACGCACGAAGCGTGTTAATGTGTGTTTGGAGGTGGGTTTTTATGAGAACAATCCCGAAGAAAGAAGCATTAACCGTAGAATTTAAAAGCGATCAAGCTGGATATAGTGATAGCGATTTAATCGATGAGATTGTCGGAATGACAAACACACAGGGAGGTGATTTGTATCTTGGCGTAGAAGACAACGGAGAAATAACCGGGGTCGGAAAAAAACGGCAAGATCCAATAGGGGCTGTTGCGTTAATTGCAAACAGGACAATACCTTCTGTTTCTGCAAGAGCAGAAATAATTGAAGAAGAAGGCTATCCTGTTTTGAAGTTAGAGATTCCTATGAGCAGAACCATTGTTGCGACTACTGATGGGAAGATTTTAAAGAGAAGATTAAAACTAGACGGAACACCCGAAAATGTACCGCTCTATCCGTACGAAATTCCTGGAAGACTTTCAGAGCTGAGTCTTTTGGATTATTCCGGTCAGACCATTCAGGATGCAACAATAGATGATTTAGATCCAAATGAAAGAATACGTTTGCGAAATATTATTAAGTTTCGAAAGGGCGACAATACTCTTTTAGAATTGTCAGATGAAGAACTTGACAAAGCGCTTCAATTAGTCAAAGAAGATCATGGAATATTAAGGCCAACGATTACTGGGCTGCTGCTAATTGGTAAGGAAGAAAAAATCAAGGAGTATATTCCTACGGCAAAAGAAAGTTTTCAGGTTTTGGAAGGTACACAAATAAGAATCAACGAGGAATATTCCAAACCGCTTTTGGCAACTTTTGAATTGTTTGAAGGGCATATGAGAGCATGGAATCCGCAGCGTGAAATGGAATATGGTCTGTTTCGCGTCCCGATACCGGAGTTTTCCGACGCGGCATTTCGCGAAGGTTTGGTTAATGCATTTTGTCATAGAGACTATACTATACTTCAATCAGTGAGGGTGGCCATTGAAGATGAAGGTTTAACCATCAGTAGTCCGGGAGGCTTTGTAGAAGGAGTTAATCTGGATAATTTGCTGACTGTAGAGCCACATAGCAGAAATCCAGTGCTTGCAGATGCTCTAAAGCGAATCGGATTAGCCGAGAAAACAGGGCGAGGAATCGATCGGATTTATGAAGGATCTATCATATATGGAAGACCTTTGCCAGATTATTCGGAGTCGACTGGTAAGAACGTTAAGCTTTTTATTCAACGAGCGGAACCGGATCTTCCATTTACAAGAATGATATCAAATGAAGAAAACCGGTTGGGGAGATCCTTACCAATTAATTCACTTCTTATTTTATCTGCCCTTCAGACGCTTCGCAGGGCATCATTACATGAATTGGCGGATAAGATTCATGTAAATGAAATGCGGACAAAAGCAAATGTTGAGAAATTAGTTGAGGCTGGACTTGTCGAAGCCATTGGGAACACTTCAGCAAGGACATATATTTTGAGTTCCAAAGTCTATCGTGACCAGGATAACATGACAGGCTATGTACGACAGACAGGCATTGATCTAATAAAACACGAAGAACTCATTATAAAGCTTGCCCAAACACAGCATGGAATTGTTACAAGAGAAAATGTTGTAGATTTGCCTTCTCAGGCATATAGAATGCTAAAACGGCTTACTGATAGTGGAAAGCTTAAACTCGTTGGCTCAGGGAGAGGTGCCCACTATGAAATGGTTAAATAGAAAAACACGCGAGTAAACGCACGCGTGCGTTTATCGTGTGTTTATTCGTGACTATGTAGATTTATAATCCGAAACTGTTGGCTGATACATACCTGCAACGG
>CAJOMI010000283.1 GCA_905235545.1 uncultured Lachnospiraceae bacterium
TAAACAGCTATTACAACAACAGCAGCTATAATCGAATGGGATTGTAGCTGCTGTTGCTGTATGTAGGTACTACTACCTGTAGTTTACCGAATGCTTACTGTTAAACTTCTGCCTGCAAAGTTACGAATAATCCCTGATTCCAACTACCCCTAGGGGTACTACGCTGGGTACTACGGTCTGAATAAAAACAATAACGGAAAAGTCCTGATGCGTGAGCACCGGGACTTTTGCATTCTATCCGAACAGCTGCTTCAGATCGTCCTGAAACATGTACGACTGCCGTTGGGTGAGCGCCAGGTTATAGTCGTTTCGCATGTATTTACGATGCCAAAGCTCCTCAAAAGCCTTCCACTTCTCCTTGATGCCCAGCCGCTCGGCCATCGCATCAGCCAGCAAGGCCGACTGGGTGCGCGAAATGAGCGGCTGATAGCACTCATCCACATACCCCGCCTGCCGCCCTTTCTCCCATAGCCTCATCGCCTCCTCAGTAGCAAGAACCTCCGGCAGACCATTTGTCGTTTCAAAGCTATCTACTCCCCTCTCCCCCAAAGTTCCCCTCGCCAGTTGGAGAGGGGTTAGGGGTGAGGCTGGGGCCGGGGGTGAGGCTCCCCAATTTATCTGCGTATCTATATGCTGGCTTCCCTTCTCATAGATGTTGATCTGAACGCTCTTCTCCCTTTCGTATTTCTCATTATTCTCTTCTTCAATTTTCTCCTTTTTTAATTTTTAAATATTTAAATTTTCCCAACCGTGCAGCCGTTCAAGCAGACGGTTGATGAATTCGAGGGATTCTCTGTCATTATCGAAATTCATTTTCGTTTCCGTTTTCTTTTGATTGATAAACACATATAATATGCCAAAAGGCGTGAGAGAAAACGGAGAGCGTGGGCGGCTTGGTAATATTCAGCTAAAAACCTTCTCGTGGCCCGCAACGGCCAAGTGAACTTACTGAAACTGCCAATGCCCACGCCTCCGTAGAATGCGTGAGCAGGCAGCCGTCTTTCCGTTCACATCTTTTTTGTTGCGGTTCGAGAAGATTTAAAGAAAGCTGCGGTTGCTTCGTCTGATTATATGTATTCGGGTGCGAAATTACTAAAAATCTTGCACACCCGCAAATTATCTGCTGATTATTTAAGGACTCATTGCATTTTTATGTTTAGGAGGGTTAGACAATTATGTTCATTTTATACGCACTTAATTATTTCGCCATACAACCATACACTATCCCTCTCTCCCTTAACTAACAAGAGGGATATTTTGGCGATATGGTATTACAGATTTCATTGGATGCTTGTTTTCCTTTTGCTTTTTTTCAGTTCCAACTTTTTACTGCCAAAATGGATTGTCAGTGAATTAGGAGCTTTTATGTTTGAGTTTGCTAAAAAACGTCCCCAGTTTTTCAATCATCAATATTTTCAATTTCTGCGGAAAACTCAGCGCCAGCTTGAACAGAAAAACCAGGTTGCAAATTGATGCTGTTTCCTGCTCTCATCTTTAGAGTGTTTCCACTATTAACATTTACTGTCCCACTGGTTGTTATATTCTGTTTAGCTATAACATCAGCATACTGAGTATTCGGCATGTCACTACTTGTTATTGTTACGTTGTCATATGGTTGCCTAAATGCCATAACAGCATTGGAGCGTTCATTCCAAACTCTGGCATTATTTTGAGCGACAACAGATCCGATAGATACTCCACCATAGATAACATCTGGATTAGACCAATATAGTATTCTTGGACACGATCCATATGCCATGATAGTTCGCCACGTATTTGAAGGGTGAATATATCCATGACCATAGGCAAAAGGGAAGGGTCATGCCTGCAACCGAGCAAATGTCCTATTTCATGTCCAAACGTATAACTTGTAGTTGCATAATCTCTTCTTACAACGCAAAAAGCATTAGCTTCCGAAACACTAATTCCTTGGGCTATACCAACAATGTCTTGATAATTATAGTTTAATAATACACATACATCTGCAGAATATTTATTTCTCAATATATGAACCTCGTCCATATAACCGTCCCCATTATTTCTAAATCTTGACAAGTCTGTTGAGATTCCTGATTCTGTATAATTGGTTTGACCTGCATAGACTAGTTCAATTCGGTGATTAATTTGACTGTTGATAAAGGATTGATTTGTTAACGCTACCGCAGTCAGTATGGTGTTTTTTATATTACTTTCCATAGACTGGGCATACGGAGTATATAAAACAAGAACTCTAATTTTACAATCGTATGCTGCTGCCGTTTTAAGGATAGGAGATGATATTATGTCATTATTACTTTCAATACCGGAGTCAGGATTAGGGCTATTTACATCATCAAAACTTGAATGGTCGTTTTCTACCTGCAAATTATCACATGCCTCTCTTACCCGAGAATTATCAACAGTTACAAGTGCATATTGCTGTTTTCCAACCGTTTTAATTGTAAACACATCTTCATCAGTTTCTAAAACACCTTGTATGTCATCGTCCAATACGGAGATTAATACGCGACATCTCTCGTTATTGCTACCAACAAATACATAATTATTAATACCTCTTACGTCTATTCTTTCTTTTCTGATAGGTATAACCCTTTCACCAATTTGTAGTGAGAATTCTTCATATTCAAGTATTTTATCCAAATTAATATCCACAAAATCAACGGAAATGTATGCTTCATTTTTTTGAAGAATTTCATTTGATTTATCTACACTATTTGATACTTGTTTGGAACAAATTAGTATATTCTCTTGTCCATATAGAAATGCGGAGCAAACAACGAATAAAATGAATAATAAAATGCGATGTCTCATGTTTGTTAATTTTTAAA
>CAJOMI010000284.1 GCA_905235545.1 uncultured Lachnospiraceae bacterium
GAATTCTCGTTGATCAGCCATGTAAGCAGCAATCGTTCGGATTTTAATTGCTTTTGTTCTTTTTCTTCTTCCGGAGACTTACGGTTTCCCCGTTCCCGGAATGCGGAAGCATCCACTCTGTATCCTCCGCTTACTCCATACCGGGTAACCGTTTCCTTCAAACTATCCGGATCCATGTCAAATTGCTTCGCCACACTGTCAATATAATTTTTGCGTTCCAGAGGATCCTCGATGCGCGAAAGTTTTTTTGCTGCTTCCCGCTGAAACTGAGTTCTCTCCTGCGGATCGTTCTGGTCATATCCGGAAGCTAACACGTCAATTTCAAACATGATTCCACTCTTCGCTTCATTGATCCTTCGCTCAAATGCTTCCGTTCCCTCTGCCTGAATCAATTCGTCCGGATCCTTATACGGTTTTAAAGAAATCACTCTGGCCGGCATTTCAAACTCCCGCATGATCTCCAGTGCCCGGAGAGATGCCTTTGTACCCGCCTCATCACTGTCGTAAGCCAGATACACCTGATCCGTAAATCTCTTGATCAGATTAACCTGTCCTGCGGTAAGTGCTGTTCCAAGAGAAGCTACCGCATTATCAAAACCGGCCTGATGCATGGATATAACATCCATATATCCCTCACAGAAAATGATTCCGCGTCGTTTACTCTTCTTCGCCAGATTCAGTCCATAAAGGTTCCTGCTCTTATCAAACACAGGTGTATCCTGTGTATTGATGTATTTGGGCTTCGCATCTCCCATGACTCGCCCGCCAAAACCGATGACACGATTGTTCGTATCAATGATCGGATACATCACTCGATTCCAGAACCGGTCAGATGCCCCGTGTTTCTCATCAAATCTGATAAGACCGGAGGGAAGCAGATCCTCATCCCGATATCCCTTCTGTTTTAAGTATTTGTATAAATCATCACTATATACATCGGAAAATCCAAGTCCAAACCTTGTTATCGTTTCATCGGACAAGCCTCTGTTTTTCAGATATTCCATCGCATGACTTCCTCGTTCCGACTTGAGGAGATAATGAAAATACCCTGCTGCCAGACGGTTCATCTCCTTAATCTTTGTCCTGATATCCGCCTGTTTCTTTGCTTCCGGTGTCATATCCTGTTCCGGCAGTTTCACTCCGGATCGCTCTGCCAATGCTTCTACCGCTTCCGGGAATGTCATATTCTCATGTTCCATCAAAAAGGTATATACATTGCCACCTGCACCGCATCCAAAGCAGTGATACATCTGTTTGTCTCTTGTTTGTCTCTACTCACATGGAAAGAAGGCGTTTTCTCGTGATGAAATGGACAGCATGCGGAATAGGAGTTTCCTTTTTTTTGTAAATTCACATAACTGCTTATCACATCCACAATGTCATTTCTTGATCGTACTTCCTCGATCAAATCATCCGGATAATACACCTGTCTCACCTGCTTTCTCTCATCCATTCAAGTCTCGCTCGCGAGACTTGGCGCCGGATTTGCGACCGCTTTAGCGGTCTCCCGGTTATTTCCAACCCATCGGTTCATACGCCTCTTGAAATTTAACCACGGCATAATGATCTGTCATGCCTGCTATATAATCACAGACAACCAATTCTCTGTCTTCTCCCTGTTCAATCATTGACAAATACTCATCCGGCATTGTATCCGGATACTTTATATAATACTGGAATAATTCCTGTAACATCCGTTGGGCTTTTCCCTCTTCCCCTTTTGCGATGGGACTGGTATAAACCGTATCAAATAAGAAACTTCGAAGTCCGGTCATCGCCTGTCTGATATCGGGCGAACATATAATATCTCCCGTTCCCTCACTGTTAGCAATCACATCATGTATAATAGTATTCAACCGGTCTCTTGTCGTGTTGCCGAGCAGTTTGGTACACTCTTTCGGAAGATCCGACTCCGCAAGGATCCCTCCGCGGATTGCATCATCAATATCATGATTGATATATGCGATCTTATCGGATATCTGCACAATCTTACCTTCCAGAGTAGATGGGGAACCGGTAGTCTTATGGTTCAATATGCCATCGCGCACTTCTTTGGTAAGATTCAGCCCTTTTCCCTTTTGCTCCAATTTCTCCACCACACGAATACTCTGTTCATTGTGCTTAAATCCTTTGGAACAAACTTCATTGAGCGCACGTTCCCCGGCATGTCCAAACGGGGTATGTCCAAGATCATGTCCCAAGGCAATCGCTTCGGTCAGTTCTTCATTGAGCCGGAGTGCTCTCGCAATGGTACGCGCAGTCTGTGAAACTTCCAACGTATGCGTCAATCTTGTCCGATAGTGATCTCCTTCCGGTGCGAGAAACACCTGTGTTTTATCTTTCAATCTGCGAAAAGATTTGCTGTGAAGAATCCGGTCACGATCTCTTTGATAAATCGTTCTCACATCACACATCGGTTCCTCTTTGTCTCTTCCTTTTGACTGATCACTGAAGGAGGCATATTCACATAAATACTGGTGCTCCCATGCCTCTAGTTTTTCCCGAATATTCATCTCAATATGCATCCTTTCACTTGAATACTAGAAAACACCGTCTAATTTATAATATACGACTTAAAATCTCAAATTCCTTTTTTTATTTTTTCAGATATATTCCATGCAAAACCTCTTGCTTTTTTCCTTTTAAATCACTATGATATGAGTGTAAAAAAGCTATTTGTTCTGTCAATCGGGCGAACAGAAGAAAATATACCGGATAATTGCGA
Source organism: uncultured Lachnospiraceae bacterium (assembly GCA_905235545.1). Lineage (GTDB taxonomy): Bacteria > Bacillota > Clostridia > Lachnospirales > Lachnospiraceae > CAG-590. The sequence continues at coordinate 2,726 of CAJOMI010000284.1, forward strand.
AACGCCAATTTACGTATTATTAATCGTGCATATTGTATCGTTCCATCGCAGACACCCGGGAAATATAACATCAGAAAGGACATCAAAAAATGGAAGATACACCGATCATCGTTGTGGGACACAAGAATCCGGATACGGATTCCATCTGCTCCGCCATTGCCCTGAAAAACCAGATCACCCCCGGTTCCTGCACACCAAAGCGTGCCGGAACGCTCAACAATGAGACTTCTTTTGTATTGGATTATTTTCATGTAAAAGAACCCGAACTCATCGAAGACGTCAACACGCAGGTAATGGATATTGAATACCGGAAGATTCCGGGTATTCCAAACAATATCTCCATAAAAGATGCCTGGAAAATGATGGGGGAATTAGATGCCGTCACGCTTCCCATCGTGGGGCATAACAATATGTTGGAGGGTATCATAACCGTCAATGATATTGCCACATCTTACATGGATGTCTACGACAATGATATTCTGGCAAAAGCGAAAACTCCATACTCTAATCTTGTGGATGTATTAGAGGGGACATTGGTTGCAGGCAATCCGCACAACCATATTGTAAACGGAAAAGTATCTATAGGTGCCGCCAATCCGCAGCTCATCGGTCATCTTCTTGAAAAAGACGATATCATGATCGTCGGAGACCAGGTCGATACACAGATGTGTGGAATTGAGATGGGGATCGGATGTATGATCCTTTGTATGGATGCACCGGTGAATCCACTCGTATTACAGCTTGCGAAAGAACGGGAATGCAGTGTCATCACCACGAAATTGGACGCTTATACCGTTTCCCGTCTGATCAATCAGAGTATTCCGGTCAAATATTTTATGCGCAAACAAAATCTTATCACCTTCCAACTGGATGACACCGTGGATTCCATCAAGGAGATCATGTCCAAGAAACGTCACCGGGATTTCCCAATCGTCGATGATCTCGGTCACTACTGCGGCATGGTTTCCAGACGAAACCTTTTGGCACTTCGCAGAAAGAAAGTCATTCTGGTGGATCACAACGAAAAATCCCAGGCCGTTGACGGTATTGAGGATGCAGAGATCTCGATCACCACAGACTCGGTTCTTTGCAGACCATATCACCTGTATATTTCCGCAATCAGCCGGTGGGTTGTACCGCTACTATCATTTATCAGATGTACAGGGAAAATAACCAGCCCATCAACAAAGAGACAGCCGGACTTTTATGTGCCGCCATCTTGTCAGACACTTTGCTCTTCCGCTCTCCTACCTGTACACCATTGGATGAGGCGACTGCAAAGCAGCTGGCCGAAATCGCTGATATTGATTTGGAATCCTTTGCTATGCAGATGTTTGAAGCCGGAAGCTCCCTTCGCGGAAAAACGCCGGAGGAATTGTTTAATCAGGATTACAAGACCTTTCAGGTGGATCAGATTGGAATCGGCGTCAGTCAGATCAGTTCCATCAACCAGCATGAGCTCGATCTGGTCGCTTCCAAAATGCAGAAGTATGTAACGGAAAACTTTGCTTCCATGCCGGTTCAACTCGTATACATCATGCTGACAAACATACGGACCCAGAGTTCCACTCTGTTAGCCTTCGGAAATAACGCCACCCGGTACGCGGCAGATGCTTTTCGAACGACACCAAAAGAAAATGTATGCACCCTTCCGGGTGTGGTCTCGAGAAAAAAACAGGTGGTTCCCGTATTGGTCAGCCACCTGCAGGCAGAACTTTAAAACAGATGTTCATGCGCCTCTTGTAACTTCTCTTCGAACACTTCATAGAAATCTCTGTCTTCTGTATACGGTGTGACAAAAAAAGTATTCAGAAGATAGAGGTTGATCTGTTTCACCGTCTCCTCCGTTTGCTGCGGAAGCATCTGTCCCACTTTCTTCAAAAAATAATGCCATTGATTGATAAAGGTCTCATTCTTCGCAATCTCCGGTGTGTCAATCCATTTTTTGACTTTGACCTTCGTCCGGTTCTGCTTTTTGCACTCATGGACCTGAAGAAAATATTGAAACCCTCCGTTTTCGTAAATTCTCCCAAGGGGGAAGATCCGACAGATTCCCGGGCGTAAGGGATGAATGCTGCATCTTCCTTCTTCATTCAAAAATGCACACGCTTCCTCTTCCCCACGCATCGAAAGATTCGGCAGGATAATTCCGTCCACCACATTCAGTGAAAGTTTTCCCGCTAACAGATCTTCGAATTTACAGTGCAGTCCCGTTGTCAGCCGATAGACATCCAGGGGATCCAAAACGATCGAATTTCCCATTCCCCGGCAGCAGGCAGAGCATCCCTTGCATTCCTCGCATCCCGCCTTTACCATATCATTAATTCCATATAACTTACCGTCCGATACCTCAGACATATCAATGTTTCGTTCCATATTTTTCTCCTTTCCCCGTATAACTCCACTCTCCTTGCATACATTTACCATTTAGGCGATTGCGAAACTCCTTATTAAACTTGAATCAATTGTGTATATTGTATAGATTCCATAAGCAGACCTTGGTGCAGGCGTTGGTACTTAATGAGTGTGTAACACGAATTTAGTACCACTACGCCGGAGACAGAGTGCAAACGTGTCTGCAATGGAACTATACAATATGCACAATTAAAAAGCTGTAAATTGGAGTTTCGCAATCACCTAATTTAACGTTCCTCAACTTCTCTCCTGCTTCTTCTTGAGCAGCTGATTCATATCCAGTTTTTCATTCTGTCCTGTATTCCCGGATGCTTTGTCGCCACGGGTATGCTTT
>CAJOMI010000285.1 GCA_905235545.1 uncultured Lachnospiraceae bacterium
TTTCCATTTCGGGCACGCTTTCGCTTAACTTTAAACGCAACGGTACTGTTATGAAGTGACTTTTGTCAAGAGGTAAATTTCAAATCACACAAACTTTTTTCAAAATGCCTATCGAAAGGCATTTTGAAAGAGCCAATTACTACAGTTCACGGCATTGGCCACTCTGTTATACGTGGATCAGGTTCCCCTGCACACAGGCTAATGGTTCGCCGAGAGTTCTGCTATCTAAAAGCGTGAATCACATATATTGTGTCAACATAGCACCGTCGCAGTTAACTCGAACCTTTTTCTGTTAAGCTCTTTCAAGATACCTTCCGATACGCTATGTGATATTGTCCGTCACACAATGTGGCGACGCTTACCCCTTGATTCCGCTTAATTATTCTTTGGGCGGATAGGAGTATTTCTGTCAAGGACTTGCCGCCAAGGGCGGTGTCTTCAGGCATCCTTGACAGAAATGCTCCTATCTGGCATACTATTCCGGCGGAATCATGCCATTTTCACCTCCTTTGTCATATTTTCTGTCATCATACCCCATACAAAGCATGCAAGCTCTCTTGCAATCGCTGTCTTTGCAACATTCGTATTCTTTCCTTCCGCAATCATCCTATGATATTTCCTCCTAAGCCGATCATTTGCTTTATCAGCATAAACTATAACATTTGTTTCGTTTCCTGCCTGTCTTGCTTTTAGATTTTTGGACTTGTATCCCGGTTTCCCCCTGCTCAATCCCTGAGCACTTTCAATCAACAGTTTTCGTAAATGGGAATTTCCTGCTTTGGTAATACTTAAACGATTTACGGAATCGCTGCTGGAATCTTCACCTGGTGTGAGTCCTAAAAAACAAGCATACATATTCCCTTTTTTAAACCGTCGGAAATCTCCGGTTTCAACAATCAATGACAGGGCTGTGTGGATTTTGATACCTAAAAAACAGATCAGCTTTTTTACATTCTCTGCATATTTTTCCTGCATGGCAAATTCTTCAATTCTTTTATCCATTCTGTCAATCTTATCTGTAAGACTGTCATATGTGGCAAGATAATCATCTAAGGTTTCCCGAAGGATACTGTCTAATTCCAGTTTTCTCAGCCATGAAATATGTGCGCCTGTCCATGCAGCTTTTCCACTATATGTTTTTCCATATCTTAAACAGAATGCCTTGATCTGCTGTTTAATGCGTTTTAAAGCATCTTTGTGATCATCTCTCATCCGGATGTATTCCCGAATTTGTATATCTTCTGTATCCGGCACATATACTGCACTGTATGTACCGTATGCAAGACAGGTGGCAATCATCTGAGCATCCCGCCGGTCTGTTTTGATTCGTTTTCCTTTTGGCTGTGACATGGTGGATGGAGCGAGAATGACACATTTTATATTGTTGGAAGTTAACTGGTTATATAGTGTATATCCAAGACAGCCAGCTTCGTATCCGCAAATGAAATCGTAATCATCCCCCAGTTTTTGTTTTAAATTATTGATATATTTGATTACTTGTTTATAATCAGGATCTGTTTTTACAACGCCGAAAATCTTATCCTCCTTTCCAAATGCAGGCTCAAGAGCGCAAAATGTGAAATTTGTACTATGGACATCCATGCCAATAAAGATTATACTATTACTCATAAGTGACCTCCTTTTGTATGCGGTAATCCCCGCTGGTTGTTTTTTGTATTTAGCAACAGTATACGGGTAAATCCACGATGTTGCAACTGTGGGGTCACTTCATATTATCTAAATTCGCCGTCCCCGGACGGCTCATTAAGAACCGACGTTTGCAAATATGCATGGTAAAACATATATCATGTCCCGCAACTGTAACTAGGAAATCGGTTTTTGGATAGAATTACTAAAAATCAAGTGATTTAAGTGTTGTATTCTAAGTTGAAAGAGAGTAAAATACTATATAAGTAGACCCTTTTTTTCTTTGGCGTACATTTCGTTTAAAGACTGGAATTTTATATACATGAAATCTGACCCGAAGACAGAGGGGAACTGACGGTCAGATAAAGGGAGGAGATGATATTATGTTGATTTTAAATAACAGATTCAAAAAACTGCTCAGTATCATGCTTGTGTTGAGCATGGTATTGTCGGTCGTTGCGCCGGCATCGGCAGCTTCTGTCGAATCAGAACCGGATTATACCGAGCAATCGAGTACGCAGGAGCTGGACAACGATTCGGAGAAACCTTCTGAGGAAGAACAAAATACGGAAAATGACGGGAATGAAAAAAAGAAAAAAGAAGACGAGGATGACTCGATTCTGTCGGAAAATGAAAAATCCGAGGTTTTGTTCCTGAAAGATACCGTAGAGAACAAATACCTGACCTTAACCGCAACCGGCAGCGAGACTGCGCGTGTTGAGCTCGGAAAGGCGGATTTGGATGACGACAAAGGAGAAGAGAACAAAGGAAAAGAGATCCTTGCGGCGTATGTTTTCTCACGCCATTCCGAAAGTGCCAAGGGAATCAAAGCGGAATTGAAAGAGATGCCGGAACGGAAAGGCGGGGAAGTGCTGGCATTCTATGA
>CAJOMI010000286.1 GCA_905235545.1 uncultured Lachnospiraceae bacterium
AACCTTGTCACAAAGTTCAGTCAACGTGGATATGTTGTGGGATACGATCACAACGGTACGATCTTTGTTGGAAATCAATTCCTTCATCTTTTGATAACTCTTCTTTTTAAAATGCTGATCTCCCACACTCAACACCTCATCGATCAGCATGATCTCTGTCTCTAAGATTGCCGTTATGGAAAAAGCAAGTTTGGAATACATTCCGCTGGAATAAGTCTTCACCGGCATATCAATAAACTTTCCGAGTTCGGCAAATTCAATGATTTCATCCATCTTTTCGCGAATCTCACGCTCCGAAAATCCCAGTAGCATTCCGGAAAGCAGGATATTCTCCCTTCCTGTCACTTCCATCTGAAAGCCGACTCCAATGGAGAGCAAGGATACCGTATGTCCTTTTAGATCAATCGTTCCGCTATCCGGGCTAAAGATACCAGCGATCGCCTTTAACATCGTTGATTTACCGCTTCCATTCTTTCCGATCATCCCCAGAATCTGTCCTTTTGGTACATCAAACGAAACATCACGGACTGCCTGAAATTCTTCTACATGAACCTTCTTCAAGTGCAAAAGATCGAATATGCTTTGATATTCTTATATCCAATGCAGAGATTTCTCACCTCAATGGCATTCTCCGGACTCTCTTTTTCCTTATCCTGCTTTGGATTTTGTCTATCTGACTTTTTGTCTGATTGTCCCATATTTTCCCGTTCCTTCTTTTCTATATATGTCTGTTCTGCTTTTATCTTTTTTTGTGTCATTTCTTTGGAATTCTTTTTCGACCCCATATCAGATCACCTTTACATAACTATTTTCATTCTTATATATCCGACGGACTCCCCATGCGCTCAAAATGAGTGAAATAACCGTCCATATCAAAAGTCCCTGCCAGCATGGCGGTTTCTTATACAGAAGGACATTCCTCATATCATGAATAAGCATCGCAATCGGATTACAATACAATAAAACATGCTGATAAAAAGGATCATGCACTCTGTTTTCAATATTGAACATAACACCTGTCATATAGAACAAAAAACGAAATGCTATGTTGATCACATTGGATAAGTCCTCTACAAAAACACCAAAATGAACCAGGTGAATGCTGAATCCAAAAGTAAACAGAATCAGCACGCACATAATAGGTATATACCAAAAAATCTTCACCGATATATCTACGCGAAATATCAACATCAGTATAACAACAATAACCCACGAGATCAGCATTTTAAAGCCATTGACCATCATGTTCGAGATCAGCAAAATAAACTTCGGAAGATATACCTTAGACACAATCGGCTTATTTCTTTTAACCATATTGACACTTTGTACAACATTCTTATTAAAAAAATCCCACATGGTAATTCCAATGAATAAGAATGTCACAAAATATTTCTCTTTGCTGTTGAAAATCAATCCAAAAATTACATAATACACTAACATTGTAAACAGCGGATCTAATATCCACCAGATCCAGTTCAGATAGGAATTCGCTACCTCTGTCTTCAACACTGACTTTGCGGAACGAACCATGTAACCGTAGTACTTGGTCACATCATCAAAAAAACGTTTCATCTCTATAACAGCCTCCAAAAATAAATATATCTTGTCTATTTTATCACAAATATTCCCAAATCACAAGTAGGATACCCTATTTGCAACACCAAAGAATAAAATTTGTTTTAATTACACGGTTGAAAATCCTCAACCGGGTGTGATTGATATTCCCCCCTAATAATCAAAAATTCGGTCGGGTAAGATGTGTGAGCGTTTAAAGTAATTATTTTTTTCTTCTAGTTTCTTGATTTGTTTGTTAATACTTTTCTCATAATCACTTTGACAGAGAAAATGCAACTTTCTTAAAGACCGCACACCATGTCCAGTGCCATACACCTGCTACAATAGACAAACCCTTTGTTCAACATAAAAATGTTTCGGCAACGCTAAGACAAGAAACAATATCATTGCATAGTAACGCACATAACACGCATCTACACAATCCGCAGTCATTCGCTCTAGTTTTTTACCGATAGCCACATCGTCAAAGAAAAGTAACAGCATGAAGATCTTTATGTTTTCTAAAAACTTCACTCTTGTTATCCTCCTTACTTGTTCCGCATCAATTCCATAATAAAATCTGCAACTCTTTTCGATGCTTTTCCGTCCAGATCATCAAAAAAGCGATTTTTGAATGACTCTACCTTTTCCTGTTCGAAATCGGAATGCTGAATCGCTTCTTCCATTTGTGG
>CAJOMI010000287.1 GCA_905235545.1 uncultured Lachnospiraceae bacterium
GAGATTGGAAAAGAATATCCGGATATAGAGCTTTCCGTTATTCCGGGTATTACGGCAGCAAGCAGTGGAGCAGCTGTGCTGGGGGCACCGTTAAATCATGATTTCTGTGTCATAAGCTTAAGTGATCTTCTGACCCCCTGGGAGACCATTGAAAAAAGGCTGGTCGCAGCGGCAAACGGTGATTTTGCGATCGTGATCTATAATCCGTCCAGTCATAAAAGAAAGGATTATTTAAAGAGAGCCTGTGATATATTACTTCGCTATATGGAAGAGGAAAGAGCCTGCGGTTACGTGGAAAATATCGGCAGAGAAGGAACTAAGTCGGTCACCTGTACCTTAAGGGAGTTAAGGGATAGTGAAGTAAACATGTTTACAACGAATTCAGGAAGCGAAATCATAAAGAATAAGCTAATTACAAAGCGAGGTTATCAAGTTGAAAGAGATACTGATATTTGCCGGAACAACTGAAGGAAGAAGATTGTCCGAGTGTCTTGCAATGTCCGGGATTGCGCATACCGTATGTGTTGCGACGGATTATGGCGAGACGGTGCTTTCTGAGCATCCGGTTATGACGGTTAAAAGAGGCCGAATGGACAGAGAAGAAATAAAAGAATTAATAAAAAAGGGTAATTATGCTGCTTTAGTTGATGCAACACACCCTTATGCGGATCTTGTTACGGAGAATATAAAAGCGGCAATCGAAGAGGTGAATATTCCATATTTTCGTTTGAAAAGAGAACTTGATATTTCCGGACCTGAGGAAAGAGTAACACATTATGAATCCAATGAAGCGTGTGCTAAGGCATTAAAAGAAATTCGCGGGAACATTCTTCTGACGACAGGAAGCAAGGAACTGTCTGAGTATTGTGTTTATGAGGATGTGAAAAACAGACTGTTTGTAAGAGTTCTTCCGGGTATGGAGAGTCTTTCAAAATGTATGGAGCTGGGAATCACGGGGCGACAGATCATCGCAATGCAGGGTCCATTTACAACCGAACTGAATGAGGCAATTATTCATCAGTATGGAATTTCGTGTTTGGTTACCAAGCAAAGCGGGATGTCCGGCGGATACATTGAGAAATTAGAAGCTGCAAGGAAAGCAGGAATTTCTGTCTGTGTGATCGGACATCCAAAAGAGGATGCGGGATATTCATTTGAAGAAGTGTGTCGTGAATTGGAAGTTATATGCGGGCGCCCCATAACAATCGGAAACAAAATGGAGATTACACTTGCCGGAGTTGGAATGGGAAGTGAGCGCACTGTGACAAGGGAGGTATGGGAAAAAATTGCAGAGGCTGATATCCTGCTTGGAGCAGACAGAATTGTGAAACAATATACTCCAAGGCTGGAAAAGAAGCCATTTTACCTGGCAAATCAGATTATTCCATATCTCAAAGAGGTTCAGACAAGATATCCTATGGAGCATCTTAAAGTAGCCGTTCTTTTTTCGGGAGACAGCGGTTTCTACAGTGGATGCAAGGGCTTGTATCATGATCTGCAAAAGGAGATAGAGGAAAACCGATTACATGCGGATCTCAATATTATGCCGGGAATCTCATCGGTTGCCTATATGTCTGCCTGTATCGGAGAAAGCTATCAGGATGCAGCAATCTACAGTATGCACGGAAAGGAAATATCGAATCTTGCCGGTAGAATCAAAGAGGAGAAAAAGACATTCCTGATCATGTCCGGGGTAAAGGATGTGAACAGATTGGGAGAAATTCTGATCAGAGAGGGAATGACACAGTGTGAGATCATTACAGGTTATCAGATGTCTTATAGGGAGCAGCAGATCACAAAAAGGACTGCCTATGAGTGTGCAGAACTGACAGAGGAGGGATTATACACCTGTTTTGTGAAAAATCCCGATGCCATTAATCGAAAGCTGACACATGGAACCCCGGATGATGAATTTATCAGAGACAAGACTCCAATGACAAAGGAAGAGGTAAGGGAAGTAAGTATCTGTAAATTAAGACTTGATAAGGGAGCGGTCGTTTTAGATATAGGCAGCGGTACCGGCTCGATTGCAATGGAGATAGCGGGACTTGATCCGGATATTAAG
>CAJOMI010000288.1 GCA_905235545.1 uncultured Lachnospiraceae bacterium
CCAACCGACAAAGCGTCTGCTGAGAAATAATAATCGCTTTTGTTCTATAAAGGATAATTCAAAAATGACACAGCATATCACCTTGCTGTGTCATTTTTTGCGTTATATGTTTTCTTTTCCATTTTGCACGCATGATATTCTCTCTGTCTGCATAATGTTAAAAAGATGGTAACGATTCAGAGCCAATGTCATTTACTTTAAGCCGGACATTGCCGGATATGGTATATGTTTTCCATTTCGGGCAACTGTGTATTGGCAAATTCTTAAGTAAATGACGTTGGTTCTGAATCGTTACATAAGATCTTAATTTGAGAAAATGTAAGAAAGGAATCCGTATGCGAAGAAGTGCCTCATTAAGAGCCAATCAGGAAAACAACGAAAAGGGCTTTTTGCAGATCCGTGTTGTGTCGGACAACAACGAAATTCCGATCAAAAACGCGCGTATTGAAATTGCAAGTACCGGAAATCCGGATCAAACGCTGGAGCAGATCCGGACCAATGGAGACGGGCTCACAGAAACCATAGAACTGTCCGCACCGCCTTTGGAATACTCTCTCTCGCCATCCGATAACCAGCCGTACAGTGAATATAATCTCAAAGTATCGGCAGATCATTATGAAGATACCATCATTTCCGGCGTTCAGATTCTCTCCGGTGAGATTGGATTGCAAAACATTCGTCTTTTAGTGAGTCGCCCTATCAGCCCGTCGTCATCGGCGGTCATACCCTTTGGGAATACTATCCTCCCAAGATCGCAGAAGCTGAGATCAAGCCATTAAACGAGCGCGGTGAGATCGTCCTCAGTAAAGTCGTTGTGCCGGAGTATATTATAGTACATGACGGAACGCCCTCCGACACCACCGCTAATAACTACTATGTCCGTTACAAAGATTACATCAAAAATGTAGCTTCCTGTGAGATCTATGCCACCTGGCCGGAGGCAACCATTACCGCCAATGTGTTGGCGATCATTTCTTTCACCCTCAACCGCGTCTATACCGAATGGTATCGAAGCAAAGGATACAACTTTAGTTCCACCGCCTTTGACCACAAATGGATCAATCAGAAAACAGTGTATGAAAACATTTCCCAAACCGTAGACCGTATCTTTGCAAATTATCTTTCCCGTCCGAACGTTACACAGCCCCTGCTCACACAGTATTGCGACGGAAAACGCGTAACATGTCCGAATTGGCTTTCCCAATGGGGATCAAAGTATCTCGGTGATCAGGGATATACCGCAATCGAAATTCTGAGGAACTATTACGGGGATGACATCTATATCAATGAAGCCGAGCAGATTGCCGGTGTGCCGAGTTCCTGGCCCGGATATAACCTGTCGGTCGGTTCGACCGGTGAAAGCGTGCGGACGATACAGGAGCAACTGAATCGAATCGGAAGAAATTATCAATCCATCCCGACCATTGCCGTTGACGGAATCTTCGGAAATAATACCAAAGCGGCTGTGGAACAATTCCAGTCTATCTTTAATCTGCCCGCCAACGGAATAGTGGATTATCCGACCTGGTATAAGATCTCCCAGATTTATGTAGGTGTCAGCCGGATTGCAGAACTGGTTTAAATTTTCCTTTTTCTTCCTGCAATTCCAAAAAAATATGAGTTTCAAGATTGCTCCCGCATTCTTGAAACTCATGCACAACTGTTTTATACCATATATTTTCTATCTTACAAGACTACAATCTTTCTGAAATTCTTCTTTCCTCTCTTTAAGATAAAGTCTTCCGAAAAATCACCTTTTTCATAGAAAGTAAACGGATCGTTTACCTTCTCGCCGTTTACGGTAACGCCGCCCTGTTGCACGCCACGTCTGGCCTCCGCCTTAGAAGTAACAAGCTCCGCCTTTACCATCAGATCCAGAATACCGATCTTGCCTTCTTCATTGAAATCTGCATCGGTCAGATTTGCAGTTGGCATATTATCTGCATTACCGCCGGTAAATAACGCTCTCGCACTCGCCTGTGCCTTATTTGCCTCTTCTTCGCCGTGTACCATCTTTGTAAGTTCAAATGCAAGGATCTCCTTAGCCTGATTGAGCTGGCTGCCCTCCCATTTATCCATCTCATCAATCTGCTCCAATGGCAAAAACGTAAGCATTCTTAAACATTTTAATACATCTGCATCGTCTACATTTCTCCAGTACTGATAGAAATCAAATGGAGAAGTCTTGTTCGGATCCAGCCAGACTGCACCGGACTGCGTCTTACCCATCTTCTTGCCTTCGGAATTCAGAAGTAATGTAATGGTCATCGCATAAGCATCTTTACCGAGTTTACGGCGAATCAGTTCCGTACCACCGAGCATGTTGCTCCACTGATCATCTCCGCCAAACTGCATATTACAGCCGTATTTCTGATATAATGCATAGAAATCATAACTCTGCATGATCATATAGTTAAACTCAAGGAAACTGAGTCCCTTTTCCATTCTCTGCTTATAACACTCTGCACGAAGCATGTTGTTGACAGAGAAATGCGCTCCCACATCACGGAGTACATCAATGTAGTTAAGATCCAATAACCAGTCCGCATTGTTGACCATAAGGGCCTTGCCGTCGGAAAAATCGATGAATTTACTCATCTGCTCTTTGAAACAATCGCAGTTGTGCTGAATCGTTTCATCATCTGACGCATATCGGTACGTCCGGACGGATCCCCGATCATAGCGGTTCCCCCTCCAATCAGAGCGATCGGCTTATTACCTGCCATCTGCAAACGCTTCATAAGACATAATGCCATGAAATGTCCCACATGCAGACTATCTGCCGTCGGGTCAAATCCGATATAAAATACAGCCTTGCCATTATTGACCAGTTCCCTGATCTCCTCCTCGTCGGTTACCTGTGCGATCAAACCTCTTGCAACTAACTCGTCATAAACTGTCATTCTTTTATCCTCCTATAAAATAAAAATAATCCCGTCCTTCTTAGGACGAGACCACTCGTGTTACCACCTAAATTCACAACAGACTCACATCTGCCGCCTCACTGGTAGACAAAAAACAGAATACAAACTCTGTTCCATGAAATACCGGATATGTTAACGAATATCAATCGGCATAGCCTACTGAAAACGAGTGGATAATACTTACGCTCCGTTCGGTATGCGGCTCAAAGAGGTATTCATAA
>CAJOMI010000289.1 GCA_905235545.1 uncultured Lachnospiraceae bacterium
GTGTCTTTCTTAGTTCCTCATCATGAAATTCCGTCCAGTTATAAGTCACTTCACTGTCCAATGGATAATCGGTATCAAACAAACCGTTGATCAGGTTGACCACCGCTTTGCAGGACAGGGTTATGACCTTCTTGAATATCTTGTCAAAGATATGTTGTACCGTCTCCCGGCTGACCTGAAGGTCTTCGTCTGTTTTTTGCAGAACCTTTTCGATCTCCTGTAATGGAGTTTGATTCTCGTTTGCTACGTCTCTCTCGTTCACTTCGTTGTGTTCGTTCGTTTCTTCTTTCCTCATATGTCTTCTCCTTTTCTATGTGGTAGTGAAGCAATGTCATTTACTTAAGAATTTATTAACACACAGTTGTCTGTCATGATATATGTTTTACCATGCAGGGTTATCTGCAAACGCCGGCACTTGACGAATGGCGACGAAGGAGACATGAGTTTAGTACCGTTGCGTTTAAAGTTAAGCGAAAGCGTGCCCGAAATGGAAAACATATATCATGGCAGACAACGTCCGGCTTAAGTAAATGACATTGGTAGTGAAGACATATTATCAGAAAAAGATTCCGAAATCCATAATTGTGACGAAAACAGCAAAATTATAACAAATCGTTCAAAATCTCCCTTCCTTTGTGATAAAAAGTTCAAAAGTTTGAACTTTGGTTCAGAACTTTTTGAACTCAGGTTCAAAATTTTGAATAAAAATGTAACTTACCACACCGGAAATGCATCTTACCGTCAAACGATTGAAAGCATATGATTTTCCTGCTACGATGCACAGTATATAAAAGCTTAATAAGACACCTATAAGGGAGGAATCAGGATGAATCATATGATCGAAGTAAATGATCTTACAAAAACATATGGAGATTTTACGGCGGTGAATCACGTTTCCTTTACCGTGGAAAGAGGTTCTCTGCTGGGGTTTCTGGGAGTAAACGGGGCAGGCAAGACCACCGTCATCAATATGCTTGCGACGCTGCTTTCACCGGATGAGGGGGAAGTTACAATCTGTGGGGCAACGCTTGGAAAGGAGGACGCCACGATCCGAAGGAAGATCGGAATTGTGTATCAGCAGAACTGTCTGGACGAGATTCTGACGGTGGAGGAGAATCTGATTTGCCGGGGGATACTTCACGGTGCTGATCGGGCAGGTGCAAAGAAACAGTACAAGCGGTTGTGTAAAGTGATGAAATTGGAGGAGATTTCGAAAAAGAAATATCGGATGCTATCGGGAGGGCAAAAGAGGCGTTGTGAAATTGCAGCGGCATTGATGCATACACCGGAGATTTTGTTTTTGGACGAGCCGACGACCGGGTTGGACCCGGCAACGAGGCAGGATGTGTGGAAGATTATCACGGAATTACAAAAACATGAGAATATGACCGTATTTCTCACAACACATTATATGGAAGAAGCGGCAGAGGCAGACAAGATCATTATTCTGGATCACGGAAATATTGTGGCATCCGGAACACCGTTTGAGATGAAAGATCGGTATGTAATGGATAAACTAAAATTATATGGGGTAGAGAGAAACGGGAGGGAACTGATTGAAAAAATAAAACAGCTTGGGATGGACGACATACATATATTGGATTCCGGTACGCTGGAAGTGCCGGTTGCATCGACGCTTGGCGCGCTTCCAATTCTCGAAACAGCCAGACCCTATATCAAGGGATTTGAAGTGATACAGGGAAATATGGATGATGTCTTTTTGAATGCAGTGGGAAGGGAGGAAGTAAGATGAGGCAGTTTTTTGTGTTTACCGGGCGCAATCTGAAATTATATTTTCGGGACAGGGGAGCGGTGTTCTTTTCACTGTTATCCATGTTGATCGTAATCGCACTGATGGTATTCTTTTTGGGAGATATGAATATTGACGGGATCACGGAGTTGTTGAGTCAGTTTCCCGGAAGAGACGTTGCAACGGATGAGGAAAATGCGAAAATGATGATCTATTACTGGACCTGTGCCGGTATCATTTCCATCAACGCGGTAACGGTGACCTTGGCGGTATATTCCACGATGATCAAGGATCGGATCAGTGGAAAATTAAATTCGATATACACATCGCCGGTCAATCGTGCTATCATAACAGCAAGTTACATTGCAACGGCATGGGTAGCGGCAGTGGTTGTGTGCGTTTTTACGATGATCATTACGGAACTGTACGGCAGAAGTCAGGGTGTAGCGATGTATTCGGCTTCCGAACATTTTCATATATTGGGAACGATCTGCCTGAATGCATTTCTCTATGCGGCTATCATGTATCTGTTTGCAATGCTGGCGAAGACGGAAGGCGCATGGAGTGGAATCGGAACGGTAGTCGGCACACTGGTTGGATTTTTAGGAGGCATTTATATTCCGGTCGGAAC
>CAJOMI010000290.1 GCA_905235545.1 uncultured Lachnospiraceae bacterium
ATCGGCGGACTACATTTTATTTGGCAACCCTACTGAGGCCGACCGGTATTCTACAATCATTGATATTTCCAACAAATTAACAGAAAGCGAGCTCCGCACACTGATCAAATATTTGGAAGCTCTTTTAGAATTGAAACAATTATAGTCCCGACGCAAAGAAGCAGATCATCTATCGCCTTTCAGATACGCTCCGATTTGATCATAGTCGCCTCTTGCTGCCAATTCCTTCAGGAATCGGATATGATGCTGCAGATCGTGACGTTCCTCTTCAAGCGCTCATATTCGCATTTCCCTTTCGGCATCCCCTTACTCAATTGGAATACATCTTTCTTCGGTATTTTTCAATCCAGAAACACTGTGTCAGTAGTCTTACCTTAACGACATTGGGACGTTTCTTACCGACTCGTTTTTATGAATCAGAAAAAACGTCCCCATTGACTTCTAAGTTCCTTCTTTATTTAGTTGCCGATTCTTTCCCCTTAATCAGACACTTCTTTCCCTGAAATGCAAAACCATACTTAAGGATCTTCTCCTCCGGTATTCCCTGTGCAATCAGATCTGCCGCATACTGCTTCTCTTCTATCTGTGCAAGGGCATTGTCCGCAGTATCGGAAAGGTCATTTTCCCCATCATACTCCTTATCATATACTTTGAACTCGATAATAACAGCAACATCATTCTGATTCTTCGGCTCCATCACCACGTCATACCTGCCATAGCCGCTCTCACGATTGGATCTCACCACATAATCTTTTGCATTATCTACAAGAAGCCCTAATACAAATCCATGATAGAATTTCTCAGGCTCATTTTCCTCTGATGGCTTCTTGCCTACATCAAAATAACTGAAGGTATTCAGTGCCACCTTATTCATGTACTGATTCATACCACGAAGATCACCCCGAAACATCGCCTTGACAAATTCATTATAGGATGAATCCTTATTGAACCATCCCCTTTCAAACATCTTCTTTACTTCAAAATTGGTGAGCACCAGTCTGTATATTGCGATATCCTCCGGCTTATCCTGAATGATTCTGTCACATTTCAGATAGCCTGATGCAAGCAGCAGACTCCACACGGCATCCTTACTCGTATCCAGTTGATCGAATACAATCTGCTCATCTATGGCAGTTTCAATACATCCGCCGGATATCAGCTTCTCAAATTCCATCTTGATATCCGGTTCTCCATTCTGTATCAGATGACCCACAAGACCGTTACCGCTTGTATTAGCCCAATAAGTATCGAATTTCCCTGCATCGAGAAAATAGGTGATCGACCACGGATTATATATATCCTTATGTGTTCCAAACGTAAAGCCGTCATACCACAGTTTAACACGCTCTTTGACATCCTCGTCATATCCCTGCTCCTCAATGGATCTGAATACTTCCTCTTCCGTAAATCCGAAATCTGTGGCATATTTATCTGATGTTGTGGTTACAACAATCAGATTATTGAGGTCAGAGAATATCGATTCTTTGCTCACCCTTGTAATCCCTGTCATTATCGCCCGCTCCATTGACGGATTGGTCTTAAAGGTATTATTGAACATCGTCCGGATAAAGGCTGTCATTTCGTCCCAATATCCCTGAATATAAGCCTCCTGCAGAGGTGTATCATATTCATCAAGGAATATAAGAACCTTCTTTCCGTGATATTTTTCAAGCAGCGTAGACAATAAATTCAAAGATAATGCTGCATGAACATCATCCATATCCTCATTTATATCTTTAAATGATCTCCGCTCATTGTCATTAAACCCTTCGTAATCCATAAGATAAGCATATTGGGAAAAAAGCTTAACAATTGCAATCTTGATCGTTTTCACCGTATCTTCATAAGTCTTTCCTTTAACTCCTGCAAAGGTCATGCATATAACAGGATATGTCCCCTGAAGCTTGCGGAACTTCTCATCCTTCCATATATCAAGTCCCTCAAAGAGATCACCTCTTCCGGCATATTGATTGGAAAAGAAATAGTTCAGCATGTTCATGGTTATCGTCTTCCCAAATCGTCTTGGACGGGTGATCAATGTTACTGCATCCTGCCCATCCCACCAATTCCTGATAAATGATGTCTTATCCACATAAAAGCAATGATTCTCTATCAGACTTGCAAAGTCCTGTGCCCCAATTGAAATCTGTCTTGCCACCTTTTCACCTCCGCCTCTAAGCATTCACCTAATGCATAGTCAAGATTCGCTCATGAGTCTTGCGCACATATACCATGTCTGAAGTCATAGGGGTTGCGCAATGAAGACTCAAGAACAAGATAAAAATATTGTAACCCGACCGCCCCCTTTTTACAATAGGTAAATACAACATATTGGCAATGTCATTTCGTTGATGTGACTGTTTACTGGCTAACGAATGAACCAATGTCATTAAGTTAAAGAATCGCCAATACACAGTTGCCGGACATGCTATATGTTTTACCATGTAGGGCTATTTGCAAACGTCGGTTCTTAATGAGCCGTCCGGGGACGGCGAATTTAGCACCGTTACGTTTGCAACGAAACCCCGAAATGGAAAACATATATCATGTCCCGCAACGTCCGGCTTAACTTAATGACATTGCGTCTGAACTGTAACCGTTGCCCCGACCATTTGACGATTCCCGGATTTGTAGTAAAATGATAACTGATCAGAACCATTGAACACATGAATCAAAAAGGAGAAATCTCATGAACGCATATAAATGTATCACTGCCTACGAAGGCACCCGCTATAACGGCTGGCAGAAACAGGGAAATACAAACAACACCATACAGGGAAAAATAGAAGAAATCCTATCGAGAATGATAGAGGAACCGATTGAGATTGCCGGATCCGGAAGAACCGATGCCGGTGTCCACGCCCTTGGGCAGGTATTTCATTTCCACTGTGAGAAAGATCTTTTCGGGAACACTTCCAAAGAAAAATTCCTCACCGAGTGGAACAGCCATCTCCCGAAGGATATCCGGATTCTATCGATCGAGCCTTGCGAGCCCAGATTTCACGCGCGCTTAAATGCCAGGGAGAAAACGTATCAGTATCGCATCGACACCTCGTTATATGGAAACCTTTTTCTTCGAAATACCACACACCACATTGCCGGTTCTCTTGATGTGGACGCCATCCAAAAAGGCGCCGGCTATCTGACCGGCACCCATGATTTTAAAAGTTTTTGCAGCAACAAACGACTGAAGAAATCGAGTGTTCGCACCATATATGATATTCAGATCACGGAGGACATTGAAAACCAACTCCTCCTGTTTACCTTCACCGGAAACGGCTTTCTCTACAACATGGTCCGCATTCTGTCCGGCACCCTGATTGAGATCGGGCTCGGGCTCCGCAAACCGGAGGAAATTCCGGCTATACTGGAGGGTTGTGACCGTGGACTTGCCGGACACACCGCACCTGCCCAGGGGCTCTTTTTAATGTCCGTTTCTTATTGAGAACACGGAGTCGCTTACGACTCTTTCACGCACAAGCGGTATCTCTAAGCAATTAACTTCTTCTCCGCAAGGTGCGCATCCCGCGGAACAATCACGCTATCGCGAACTCCACTGCAAAAGCAGTTCCTCCAATTCTTCAAAGCTCTCCACATGATTGACCTCATCCCGCAGCTTTGAGGAATTCGGATAACCTGTTGTGTACCACGCCACATGTTTTCGCATCTCATGGATTCCGATATACTCTCCCTTATATTCCACCATCATTTTTGCATGTCGGAGCATCAACTGTACCGTCTCCGCTAACGATGGCTTTTCCGGTATATATCCCTTTTCAAAGTAGGTCTTCATCTGCGAGAAAATAAACGGATTTCCCTTCGCGCCTCTTCCAATCATAAAGGCGTCACAACCGGTCTCCTCTTTCATCTTCAAAATATCCTG
>CAJOMI010000291.1 GCA_905235545.1 uncultured Lachnospiraceae bacterium
ATCAACGAGCATGCAGTCTGCGAAGCAGACAGTAGAGCCGAAGGCGAGCATGCGAGTGGAGGGCAAAAGCGAAGCAGCGAAGCTGCGTGCGGCACATCAACGAGCATGCAGTCTGCGAAGCAGACAGTAGAGCCGAAGGCGAGCATGCGAGTGGAGAGCAAAAGCGAAGCAGCGAAGCTGCGTGCGGCACATCAACGAGCATGCAGTCTGCGAAGCAGACAGTAGAGCCGAAAAAAATGATGCCGAAGGAGGAAAAATGAAACATTTATTTGTAAGTGATCTGGATGGTACTTTATTGAATAAAAATGGCGAACTAAGCGCAAATACAGTGAATATATTAAATAAGGCAATCGATGAGGGGTTGCAATTTACGATCTCTACAGCGCGTACACCGACTACGGCATTAAAAATCGTGGAGCCGCTTCATTTGAATCTTCCAATCATGTTGATGAACGGTGTACTGATCTATGACATTAGGAAAAAGAATTATCAGTACAAAGCTGTTATGGATGAGACAGTCGTTATGGTGCTGCTTGGAATGATCAAGATGAAAGGGTTGAATTGTTTTCTGTATTCATTGCAGGATGATCAGTTCAATGCATATTATGACAGCGCAGATTCGGTTTCTCTTAATTATTTCCGCAATGAACGTGTCATGAAGTACGATAAAAAGTTTACGGAAGTAGAAGATCTGACCCTTGTTACGAACAAAGATATCATATACTGTATGTTGCGGGAGCCTAAGGAAAAACTGGAGGCACTTTACCGGGAACTGTCTGTGGTAAAGGGGGTAAAGGCAGATTTTTATAAAGATATTTACAGTGATGATTATTATATGTTGGAGATATACAGTGACCGGGCGTCAAAGAAGAATGCACTGGAGTATATACGAAAAGAGGAAAAATATGATTTCATCACAAGCTTTGGAGATAATCTGAATGATATGTCCCTGAAAGAGGCGAGTAATGCATTCTATTGCCAATGCACATCCGGATATTCAGAATATGGCAGATGGTGTGGTTGATGCCAATTATGAGGACGGGGTTGCAAGGTTTCTTGAGCAGTGGATGAAGGAATCATAGTCAGAGTTTCGCAATTAACTAATTATGGAATCTTATGTGAGGTAGAAAAATGGAAGATATTACTGTAAAAGATCTGGTAGAGATGACCGGAGGGGAGCTTCTTTGCGGAGATGAAAATACACCGGTCCACGATATCTGGATCAATTCGAAAGAGGTCAAAGAAGGAGATTTGTTTGTTCCTATTATCGGGGAGAGAGTAGACGGACACAAATATATTGAGTCTGCGCTTGAAGTGGCTGCGGCAACATTGACCTCCAGACAGGATGAAGTGGTTATATCGGATAAACCGTATATTCGGGTAGATGATACTTTGGAAGCATTGCGGCGAATCGGGAAGGGAATCCGTAATCGTTTGATTGATATTCCCATTGTAGCAGTGACCGGAAGTGTCGGGAAAACAACCACAAGAGAAATGATCACACTGGCATTATCAGCGACCAGAAAAACATTTCATACCGAGAAAAATCTCAATTCTCAGATAGGTGTACCAATCACACTATCTCGTATGAGCAAAGAGGATGAGATTGCGGTGCTGGAATTGGGAATCAGTGAAAATGGTCAGATGGATATTTTATCGGATATGGTGAAACCGGATATGGCGGTAGTTACGACGATTGGTGTGGCACATATTGAATTTATGGAGACACAGGAGAATATCCGAAGACAAAAGCTCAGTATTGTGCATTCAATGAAGGAGGGAGGCACACTCTTTTTAAATGGTGATGATCCGCTTCTTAAGAATGCAGTAGAGGAAGAACATCTCACCTGCAGAACACTCTTTTACGGAACGGAAGATTGGTGTGATTATTATGCGAAGGATATTTCTTACGGAGAAGATTCCACTGATTTTGTCTTTGTTCATGGAAAGGAAGAAATTCCGGTTCATCTCAAAACGCTGGGAAAACACAATGTGAGAAATTGTGTGGCAGCACTTGCAGTTGCGTATGAAAATGGTATTTCGATGGAACAGGCGGCAAAGCAGTTTGATTCTTTTGAAGGGCAGAGACAGCGTATTCTCCGGGCAGACGGACGTTTTACGATCATAGATGATACGTATAATGCCAGCCCGGATTCCATGAGAGCGAGTATCCGGGTGCTTTGTGATATGCCGTGTGAAGGACGCAGGGTTGCTGTGCTGGGCGATATGTTTGAACTGGGAGAAAATGAAGTACAGTATCATAGAGAAATTGGGGAGTTTCTTGTAAATAATCCTATCGATGAACTGATTGTAATCGGAGATCTGGCACAGAATATCAAGGCCGTTCTGGAAGAACAGCACAGTCCGATCCGAGTGTATTCGTTCACAGATAAGGAAGAGATTGCAATGAGTCTGATCGCTACACTGAAACCGGAGGATGTTGTATTAGTCAAGGCGTCTAATGGCATGCAGCTTGGAGAAATCGTTCGTATTCTCCTGACGTGATTGGAACCGTCCGGTTAACTACTGAACCAATGTCAT
>CAJOMI010000292.1 GCA_905235545.1 uncultured Lachnospiraceae bacterium
AATGATCGATCTCCCTATTGCTCCACGGTGGAACTATAAGTCTCCTCAGATATCTTTTTTTCATCCCCCTCCTTTCTTCCCTTGCGGGCAAATAAAAAGAGCAGCTTCATCTCTCTTTCGAGTTCTGAAGCTGCTCCGTTTCGCTATAATGATTAACATATTTAATTGGTTAATCCCCATTTGTAGTGGGTAACAACATTTCCTTGTTATTGATTTGTGCCATGCACTTATTCAACGCCTGCAAATCATTCCGAATGGCGGAAGCAATCATATCTGGGACATGCCTTGCGCCATCGAGTCCTTTATCAGTAAATCCAATGTATGAAATGCATTCCCCGGCCTTCGATATTCCGGTGCAGTATACAAATTCATATTCAAAAACGCTCCGAACGCTCTATGGTTCACTTAGAGGAGGGGAATTTCTCCGACTGAGTTAAAAATGCTTGTACCCTCTGTTTGTCGATTTCCATAATCTCTTCTCCGGATGGCATATCAGGATTAAATACCAAATCATAATTCGGATCTTTAGGCTTATAGTGATTAACACCATATGCCACACTGTTTTCGGGAATGTCAATCGTAATAATTGCGCCTGCACCTATGACAGTATTCCTGCCTATAACAACCGGTCCCAGAATTTTTGCTCCATCAGAAATAATTACTCCTTCATCAATTATCGGGCTTCCAACATTTTCCCATTTTCTCTCCGCTTTATTGAATTTCATATTTGAACCAATCGTAACATTCTGGTATATAACAACACCTTTGCTGATTTTGGCAGCTGCTATAGTGCACCCTCTTGCATGATGTGCAAACAATACACTTTCATCCATATTCGTGCAGTGGATTTCGCAGCAATAGTATTTTTCCAATAATTCAGCCGCCTTTCTCTGTGCAGCTGTATCTTCAGAAAAACAATTAGTATGCAATAATTCTTCAAATGTCATATTCTCCATGATTTTGTCCTCCTCAAATCCCGATTTGTTAGTTTCTTTGTGCCAAATAAAATCGATATAGTTCTTCGTTTGCATCATTGATATCTTTATACAATTTTTCTGTCAACAAAAACCCATATTATGGGCGTAAGATAAATACTTGATTGGGATAACCAAATTCTTCTATCAGTTCACCCTCTTGAAAACCAAACTTTCTGTACAGAGCCCTTGGTGCAGTTCCTTTCTCGTCATTTTCTCGGAAAGTCGATACCGTGATTTCGCGGCTTCTGTCGAATTCATCCAGCGCCTTCCCTAAAAGGATTGAGGCGACGCCCTGCTTTCGATACTCCGGATCCACAGCCAGACAACAAATCATATTCCTGTTACGCGAAAACAGTATTCCTCTGCCTATTTTATGGCTACTATGACCGCGAATTTCTGAGATGAATATATACACTTCACGTTTTCAAATTTACAATCCTGCAGCATTTCCACTTCTTGTTCTACGGAACATTCCCTGTCCAGTTTTCTCCGTTCTTTCCAAGCAGTAATATCATTTTCGGTTAAGCCACTGTTATATAATTGGCTTTCCCAATAGGAATCGAACCATTTATTCAACTGTGGCTGTCCTGCACAAAACTGATCATAGTTTACAAATATACCGCCTTTAGGCAATCTTTCATACAGGCAAATAGTTTTTGTTTGCTCGCATCCTCTAAATGATGGATCGACAGGGCAGAAATAACCGTATCAAACTTTACCTCCGGCAGTATATCAACATAATCCATGATCTGATATGTAACATTATCAATGCCCGAAAATCTTTGGCGTGCAATATTTAGCATTTCATCTGCAATATCAATTAAAATATATTGAGCATCTGCGTATTGCTGATACCAATAATAGGACAGCAATCCGGTTCCTGCGCCAAGATCTACTATACTTTTTGGTTTCGTAATATTTGATGAGATAAATTTCGTTGAATGGATATAGAAATCGTCATAGCACGGAATAAACTTTTTTCTATTCTTATCATACTCACTTGCAACTTTATTAAACTGTTCTTGTATATTCATTT
>CAJOMI010000293.1 GCA_905235545.1 uncultured Lachnospiraceae bacterium
TGTGAAAAAGCAAGAAGATTGGGAGTGGAATTCTCCAGTGTCACGGAAGGACTCGTGAAATGTGCCAAAGATTATCATTTCGCTGTTTGACAAGTGCCGGAATTGCGAAGATACGTCAAAATAGATACTTTTCCCGCTGACCCTACTATTTTGCGCTTTCTGCACGGTTCTTAATGGATCACAGGACTGCGGATACCGTGCACGCGCAAACCTGTGGTCAGTGGTGACATTTCGAGACCACTGAAAAAATCTGATAAAATGTAGGTTAATATTGAAAACTGTTCAGAAAAAATGTAAAATAATATTATAAACTCCTCGGAAAAAATGTATAATAATATTATAAACTGCGTGGAAAAAGTGAATAATAAATGCAAAGTAAGAAATAAGGTTATAGTATATCTTTAATTGCATATAGGGGGATTAACAATGAAACGTTTTGTGATGGATCAATTAGTTTTATGGAAAGAGAAAGAAAACAGAAAGCCATTAACGTTATTTGGAGTCAGACAGTCAGGCAAAACATGGCTGATGAAGGAATTTGGAAGGACACATTTTGCTAAAACTGCATATATTTCATTTTATAGAAATGATACTGCAAGAGATATTTTTGAACACCAATATTGAGCGTATAATAATGGCTTTGAGTATTGCTGCTGATGTTGATATTACACCGAATGACACATTAATTATACTGGATGAAATTCAGGATGCACCAAGAGCAGTGGAAGCACTCAAATATTTCTGTGAGGAAGCACCGGAATATGCTGTTATTGCTGCAGGATCATTGCTGGGCGTGGCTCTGCATGAGGGAATCTCATTCCCTGTCGGAAAAGTAGATATGCTTAATATATATCCGCTTAGTTTTCGGGAATTTCTGGTAGCCATGGATGAGAGCAAACTTGCTGATTTATTGACTACAAAGGATTATACATTGATTGATGCATTTCATGATGAATATATATTCTGGTTGAAGCAGTATTATTATGTAGGTGGAATGCCTGAAGTAGTTGAATATTTCCGCACACATAAAACGGACTATCGAGGAGTTAGGGAACGGCAGAATATAATATTGCGTCAGTATCGGGGAGATTTTGGAAAGCATATTAATGAAAATCAGCTTCCCCGTATCAATATGGTATGGGATTCTATTCCTATGCAGCTTGCCAAGGAGAACAAGAAGTTTTTTTTCGGGCAGATAAAAAAGGGTGCAAGAAGTTCGGAATTCGAGATGGCGATCCAGTGGCTTACAGATTGTGGATTGGTATATAAGATTCATAGAGTTAATAAGCCTTCTATACCGCTTAAAGCATATATAGATTTTTCGGCATATAAATTATTTGTTGTGGATGTCGGTTTGCTTGGAGCACTTGCTGATGTCGATGCGGAAAGTATTATTGATGGCAATAGTATTTTTGTTGAATTTAAAGGTGCTATGGCAGAGCAATACGTGGTTCAACAGCTTATTTCTGACACAACATATAATCCGTACTATTATACATCAGAAAAAGGAACTTATGAAATGGATTTTATGGTACAGAAAGGAAGAAATGTTGTTCCAATTGAGGTTAAGGCAGAGACAAATCTTCAATCGAAAAGTCTTAAGGTATATTGTAAGAAATATGAACCCGAATATGCAGTGCGTACATCGACAGCGCATTATATGGAACAGGATATATTGACGAATTTACCGTTATATTCGATTATGAACTTGTAAATTATAGTTACTATTCGTAGTCATTTGTATGATACAAATCGGGATTCCAAGGCAGAGTATGATACAAAAGAGTGTAGCAGAGTGATAGATTTAAAATAGGAAAGGGTATTTCTGATGAAGAAATGAATTGGACAGAATAGGAGTGGGATGAGAGTAATAATAACTACAATCGGACAGTGCTTGTAAAACGCTTTTGACACCGTAAATCAGGCGATGTAAAAGACTTTTTTATTCCTATATCTGATTCCGGTGCAAAATTAGAAATGAGGTTATTTTGTATTGGAATCATATATTCATCAGAGATAAAAATCTCTTTAAAACAGGATTATTGGAGAAATCTTTGTAAAAGACTCCGTAGGACAAGGAATGATCCTGATTCAGCGGAACATATACCAATGAAGTATCCGTATCCGGCATTTCCGGAAATATTCCGATTCCGTAGCCGGCTTTAATCAGCGTCAGCATTGCCTGCAGATTCTCACAATAGTAAGTGGAATTTGGCGAAAACTGATTGCTGAGTGTATTTTGGACACTTGCAACCTTTGAAGGAATTTCGTGAGAGTTGCAGACAACGATGTTTTCGGATAGGATATCCTTTTCCGAGAGTTCTTCTTTTTGTGCCAGAGGATGTCCGCTGGGAAGTACGCAGCAGACAGGTATTTGCGCCAATTCACGATAGATGAAATTTTCACGCATAGGAATGCCATCCTTAAATCCAAAAAGAATATCTATCTCATCATTAATCAACATATTCAAAAGCAGTCGCGATGGAACAATGCGGAGAAACGGATGGATCTCAGGCATCTGTTCTCTGCATCGATTAAGGAGATCTACCATCAAAGACGGATCTGCTTCGTCTGTATATCCTATGGAGATAACCTGAATATTTGTTTCTATATGATCCTGTATTTTTCGTGTGGCTAATTGAAGTTTGGCCAGAATTTCCTTAGCATCATTATAAAAAATAATACCGGCCGGAGTTAAACTGACACTTTTGGTTGTTCGACGTAATAATTTTGTATTTAATTCTTCTTCCAGAGAGCGGATCTGTCTGGATACTGCGGATGTGGTCACATGGAGAGATTCCGCTGCTCTTGCAAAATTGAGATTTTCGGCTACCTGTATAAAACTTTCTAATTGTCCTGTATTCATAATATTGTCACCTCATTGTTGCGTTTTCAGCAACAATATTACCATTTATTCGCTTGTGTTTCAATATGTACTGTGATAAAAATAACAACTATGGAATAATCAAATATTTTATATAGTATTTGACCTGTAACAATCAGAAGGAGGATACATAAAATGAGTCAAACAGGTTCAGCTACTAATCCGCTTGGTACGGAAAAGATTAGCAAATTGATGGTACGCTTTGCCGTACCGAGTATTATCGCCCTTGTTGTAAACTCGCTTTATAACATGGTCGATCAGATTTTTATTGGTAATGGTGTTGGTTATCTTGGTAATGCCGCAACGAACGTAATATTACCTATTATGACGGTTGTAATGGCAGTAGGTCTTATGATCGGTGACGGATGCGCTACCTTTATGAGTCTTAATATGGGAAAGGGAAAGGCTGATAAAGCGGCAGACGGTATTGGAAATGCAATTGTTATGGCCATAGGTTTTGGAGTGGTCTATACAATTGTGTGCCAGATTTTTTTAGAGCCGCTTTGTTGGATGTTCGGGGCGACTGAAGAATCCATTTCTTATTGTCTTGGCTATGGAAGACCGATTGTCCTTGGTTTTACGTTTAT
>CAJOMI010000294.1 GCA_905235545.1 uncultured Lachnospiraceae bacterium
GTATGAATTGGAGAATATGCTTCCGAGGAATTTTATGCGCGTGTCTAAATCAACCATTATCAATGTCAATCAGATACGCGCAATTCAGAAAAATATCACTGGTGCCAGCAAGGTGGAGTTTGCACATTCCAACAAGCTGACATTTGTATCGAGAAGCTACTACAAAGCGTTAGAAATCAAATTAGAGGAAAAGAGGTTAACGAGATGAAAAAAAATATGGTTATGGGCTTGTTTTTGATTGCGATTGCGGTTCTGCTATTGATCAACCAGATGGGGTGGTTGATTCACATTCCTATTTTTACTTTGTTGAAAACTTTTTTGGGGGCATATTTGATTTTTAGGGGTATCGAAAAAAGATGCTTTAAGGAACTTCTGTTGGGACTGGGCCTCATTTATTGCCAGCTTGACAATTTCTTTAAACTTTCTCAAATATCCCATTTGGTCGTGATTATAGCTGCTTTTTTGATAGGAGCAGGATTGGATATGATGCTGCAAGATGTGACGCACAAGAAGCGCAATCAAATTACTGCAATTAACAGATTCGATGCTGCGCTAGAGGAGAAGAACCTGCCTTTGGAATCAGAGGATTATGAGGACGAGATTTATTATGAAAATAATTTTGGTACGGTATCCAAATATATCTATAGGCAAAATCTAAGGAAAGTGAGGCTGGAGAATAACTTCGGCTGTATGAATGTTTATATGGAGAATGCAGTGGTTGCAACACAGGGTGCAGACATTCGGTGTGAGAGCAATTTTGGAGAGATCCGGTTGTATTTACCGAAGGGCTGCAGAGTGGAGGCGCAGGAGGATACCTCCCTTGGCAGCATCGATTACGAGGGAACCCCGTGTTCAGACGATACGGCACCGATTATTTTTCTCAGAGCTGAGGCTCATTTTGGGCATGTGAAAATATTTTTGGGATAAGGAGGAGTTATTAGATGTACAAAATTATTTCAGGACAATATGAATCAGGAACTGTCGAACAACAGGAAGGCTATAAGCAATTATTTGGAGAAGATAACATTCAATATAAATTTGATCTGTATTTTCATTGGTATAATATTATACACGAATTGGGGCATTGCCTGGTTGATATAAAAGAATTAAGAGAAAACCCGGATTTGACCAATGTGCGTGAAGAAATGCTTGTGAATCAGTTTGCGGTAGCCTATTGGAAATATATTGGAAGAGAAGATAAGGTGAAAGAATTGGAGATGTTACTGAATGATATTCTGGCTAACATACCGTCTCCTGTTCCGAATGGGAGGGAATTCACAGAATACTATGAAAGTATTTGGAAACCGGAGACGCTTAACAGTGTCATATTGTATGGATATTTTCAATTGAACAGTGTTCTGGAAGCAATTCGTCAAAATAATGATCTAAGAGCAGTTCTTGCGTTCATGAATATAGAGCTAACCGAAGATATTGTTCTGAATACTTATGATGACACAATCTGTGCCTCAAATGCACATAAGGTATTAAATGTTGCACTCGAGAATCTAAACAAATTGGAAATACCATCATTGGAGGTGCCTGGAATTGGTGGATAATCCAATGATT
Source organism: uncultured Lachnospiraceae bacterium (assembly GCA_905235545.1). Taxonomy (GTDB): domain Bacteria; phylum Bacillota; class Clostridia; order Lachnospirales; family Lachnospiraceae; genus CAG-590. The sequence continues at coordinate 1,567 of CAJOMI010000294.1, forward strand.
CAATGCGCACAAGAGGAAGTCAATGGAGTCACTGAGAACCGTCCCCATTGACTCATATTGACTCATCGTTTGGAGGCGTTATTATGGGAGAAGCAATCACAAAGAATACACAAAGCAAAGAGAATATTATCGCGATTTGTGAAAAAGCCTTCGGTCAGACAAGGATAACGGCGGAAATCAGGGAACTTCCAGAGGGATTTTGCAATGCGGCTTATGATATCAGGTTCGCGGATGGAGGAAATGCGATTCTGAAGGTCGCACCGCCCGCAGGAGTAAAACTCATGTCCTGTGAGGTGGACTTGATGGCCACGGAAGTTGGAGCCATGAGGTTGGCAGCCGGGAAGGGATTGACCGGTGTGCCGGAAGTGTATTATTATGATGACAGCATGGAGATTTGCAGCAGTTCCTATTTTCTTATGGAGAAGCTTTCGGGGGCAAGTTACGCAAGTTTGCGGGAGCACATGTCTGAGGATGAGGTGGCGCAGATCAATTTCCGGACGGGGGATCTGCACAGATTACATGAGATTAAACACACGCAGTTCGGACATTTTAGCAGGAAGGAATTGCAGCGGGAGAGCTGGTTCGATGCATTTGAACTGTTGCTTGAACGTATTATCAAGGATGGAATGGATGCGAAGATTGAGATCGGGGTACCTTACGAGGATATACTTCCGTTATTGACAAAACATAAGTCGTATTTTGAAGAAGTCAAAGAGGCATCTTTATTGCATTGGGATTCTTGGGATGGAAATATCTTCGTGAAGGATGGAAAGATTGTCGGATTTATCGATTGGGAGAGAAGTATGTGGGGCGATCCTCTCATGGAAGACCGCTTTCGCTTTCATACGGTCAATCCGGACTTCTTAAAGGGATATGGTTATCGGGATGAGCAGGGGAATGTCACAGAACTGTCCCCGGCGGAAGAAATCCGGTGCAAGTGGTACGATGTCTATCTGTACCTGATCATGATGTTTGAAGTGTTTTACAGACAGTATCCGACCAGAGACCAGTACGAGTGGGTGAAGGGAATGTTCCTGCCCATATGGGAGGAACTGGCACAAAAATAATCGTAGAGTCAATGGGGACGGTTCTCGGTGACTCATGGCCGGTTCTCGGTGACTCATTCGACATCAAAAATAAGTCACTGAGAACCGGCCCTATAGACTCAACCGATGTTATCCTCAACTAAATAACCTGTGACGGGGAAAAATTGACCTCTTGGAGTAAAGCTATTTACAGTAAGAGGCTTTTTTTATATGATAGGAATGTCCAATGAATTTCCTATCATATAAACACCGCGAGGATGCGCACCCGCGTGTATAAGCAAGAAAGGAATGCGATGATGAGGATCCGAATAGAAGTAGATGAAAAATTGTCAGAAAATGAATTGATTCTACGGTGTAATGCTCTGACCGAAGATGTGATCGATATTCAGAAAAAACTGAGTGATGTGGTGAGCAGTCGACAGCAAGTCGCAGTGACAAAAGGGGATACGGAATATTATCTGACATTAGATGAAATTCTGTTCTTTGAAACAGCGGATACACTGCTTGCGGTTCACACGGCAGACCAGCTTTTTACAGCCAGATATAAGCTGTATGAATTGGAGAATATGCTTCCGAGGAATTTTATGCGCGTGTCTAAATCAACCATTATCAATGTCAATCAGATACGCGCAATTCAGAAAAATATCAC
>CAJOMI010000295.1 GCA_905235545.1 uncultured Lachnospiraceae bacterium
TGAAATCCAACCGGGAAGAGGGAAACGGACGACCGGATATCGCTCTTTATCCATACCGCCCGAAGGATCCTGCTATCATCTTTGAAGTGAAGGTGTGCAGGAATTTTAACCAGATGGAAGCCGGACTGCAAAAGGCTTATGATCAGATCAAGGAGCAGAAATATGAAGAAGGAATCCTGGAGGATGGCTATATCGGCTTGAAGTCCTACGGAATCTGCTTCTGCAAGAAGAGTTGCATCGTCGGTCGGTATGAGGGATAGTCGATAGATATGGGAAAACAATCAAGAAGAACTGATTTCTTTGAAGGAGATCAGTTCTTTTTTTTAAAAAATTGAAAAAAATTGAAAAAAATTTAATTTACTGTCCAATCGGACGTATCGGAAGCATATTTTTAATGCTATGATAGCTCTAAATGAACGGAAGTTCAAAATTTTAGATAAGAAAATATAAAAGGAGGAGTTGACAATCATGGTAAAATGGTAAAACATAAGACATTCCCTGTTAACTGGGAAGGTGGTGAGGTACCTTGATCGTTGCGGGACACTAAAAATAAGAAAACTGAAAACAAGATCAAATTAAGGAGGATAAGACATGAAAAGATTCAAAAAATTGATGGGAGGTCTGATGACAGCATTTGCAATCTGTTTTCTGTTTGCAAATGTCTTGAACGTGCAGGCTAATACCTACGAGGACAAGGCAAAGGATGCAACGATTAAACTGGACGGAGAAACTGATACGGAATCGGTGCGTACATCTCTGAATCGGTACGGAAAGACAACAGGAAAATTAAGGATAGTCAAAGTGACAAAATCCTCTGTGTCTTTTGCACCGGAATACGAATACGCAACTGTAAGAGAATTCAGCTGGAGAAAAAAGGGAGAAGAAACATGGCAAACCCAAAAGACGCTCGAGCCAAAGGTGACCGGACTCAAAGCAAATACAACTTATGAGTTTAAATGTGTGGAGTTTTGGAATAGTGTTCCTCTCTTCGAGTCGAATCCAATTACCGTTACCACTGCCAATTCAAAAGCACCTGCGATATCTTCTATAAAGATAAGCAAAAGTAGAAATGCAACATACGGATATCGTGATATATTAGGTAGGTGGCATACGACCGGTACTGCAGCAATTGGTACAATAACTGTTACATTCAAAACTGCTCCAATACGCAGTTATATATCATTCAGGCGGTTCTCGTTGTGTAAAGATAAAAGGTAAGAAGGCAGTACTCAAAAACACCCAGTTCCAGAGGGGATCAAAGAAAGGTGGAACAACCAAAGTCTGGGTTGCTACAGCTTCTGCACTTGATCAAAATACCAGAGAGACCGGTCTCAGTAAAAAAACGAAAAAGAAATCTGTAAAGATCAAATAATCCAATAACAATTTCAAACAGTCAAAAAAGGAGTCTTGTACGTTATTCACTATAGAATACGAACGAGACTCCTTGTATATTTTTCAATATTAAAATTGACGAAAGAATGCGGTTTTGGTATACTGTGCATGATTTTAAATTCTTAAAAAGTGAGGATAAAAACATGGAAAAGAAAGGGTTAACAACTTCAGAAGCACTCGAACGGGCAAAAGACGGGAAAAACGTGCTCACGCAGGGCAAGAAAAAGAGTCTTTTTTCGATGATCCTGGGTCAGTTTGCATCGCCGCTTTTGCTCTTATTGATTGCAGCGTCCATCATTTCCATTGTGACAGGTGAGTTAGTCGACGGTATTATCATTATTGTGGTCGTGTTGGCAAATGTCATAATCGGTACCGTGCAGGAGGTATCGGCTGAAAAATCGGTCGAGGCGCTAAAACAGATCAATGCCTCCACAGCAGTCGTGATCAGGGACGGAGAGCAAAAGGAAATTCCTGCGGCAGATCTTGTCGTTGGCGATTATGTCGTTTTGGAAGCAGGACGGGTGGTACCTGCGGATCTTAAACTTGTACTTACAAGTTCCCTGAAATTAAATGAATCTGCTCTGACAGGTGAGAGCCTTGCAGTGGAGAAGGATTGCAATGAAAAGAGTGACGATAAGACACCGCTCGGTGATCGCAAGGATAAGGCATTTATGTCAACACTTGTGGAATACGGACGCGGAGAAGGTGTTGTGGAGAAGATTGGTGATAATACGGAGATCGGTAAGATTTCCGATATGCTTCACAAGATTACGAAGCAGGATACTCCATTGCAGAAGAATCTGAACAGTATCTCCATGGTGCTTGGAATTGCCGGTGTGATTCTGTGTATTCTGATGTTTGTTTGTCAGATCTTTATTTATAAAACGGAAGTAGTGGAAACACTGATGGTTTCCATCGCATTTGCGGTTGCGGTAATACCGGAAGGACTTGCCACCGTGGTCACGCTGGTTTTGTCATCCGGAATCCAGAAGATGAGTAAGCGCAATGCCATTGTAAAGCAGATTCACGCGGTGGAGACACTTGGTGCGGTCAACGTCATTTGCTCAGATAAGACAGGTACGCTGACACAGAACAAGATGACGGTCGTAAGATGGTATTTATCGGGCGAGGAAAAATTGCCGCAGGATGTTCAGACGGAGGATCCTATATTCTCCATGTTGCTGGAAGGTTT
>CAJOMI010000296.1 GCA_905235545.1 uncultured Lachnospiraceae bacterium
GTCATCAAATCCAGAGAGACATATTGTCCGGTCAGATTGATATTTCCGGTTACGCGGGCCTGTTTCATTTTCTGTGGCTCCTGCTCCACCTGTACCAGAATCAGATCATTCTCCGCAATGGATGGAAGCCCTTTGGGAAGGGTACGATTGAGAACCAGAGCAGGCTTATCGTTCAACGGAAGATACCCCACATGATCCTGATCCAATCGAATAAAGGCGGATTGAATATTTTTCACCACTTTTTCCACTCTTCCGATATATATATTTCCAATCCGCAAGGATGTATCATCGGAAATCGGATGGCATTCCACCAAAACACTATCTTCATATACCAAATACAATATTCTGTTATTCCATTTTGTTATGACTACCCGGTTCATCCCTATGGCTCCTTTTTCTATTCGATTCTGGTTCCACTCTCCAGCAGCGAAACCAGATTTCCTTCATCATTTCGCATATATGTCTCCAACCGGTGTACCTGATAGTCGAACCGGTTGTATTCGTATCCGGTCTCCTTGCAGAGAGCCTCCACCACCAGCTCCGGTTTCAGATTATACTCACTTCCGGTTGCCAGGCCAGCAACATATAAAGTTCATCCCCATCCGGATAGAGTTCCAGGATGCCCTTCTTGATATCTTCTATTTTTTCGTTCTTTTTGGTCTTGCGAAGTACCTCAATGGAATCCAGATCGAGAAGATGTCGGGATGCTTCCAAAAGTTTTTCTTTGCGTTTGGCAAATGTCTCGTCATCTTCTTTTCCCAAAATGAAGATATGATAATCCGATGCAGTCACGATAGACATGGAGTTTTTGGCATTATCCGGCAGAAGGATCACATCTTTTACTTCAACCCCTTCTACCATCTGTTCGTTTAATCGCCTTACAAATTCATCCGATGACACCAACGTATTAAATTCCGCATCAAAGTATTCCCCTTCACTGGTGACGCCCAGGGCAAGCGGTGCCGCAAAAGACATCAACTGATGCGGGCTGAAGCCTTTGGAATATGCGATATCCAGTTCTGCACGTTTTACCGCTTTCTGAAAGAAACGCATCATATCCAGATGTCCGATAAACTTGAGATGTCCGGTTTTTGTATATTTAATTCTTACTTTCAAAGCAGACACCTCCTCCGAATCTGGCTGCACCGCAGCCGGAACATTTCTCTCTGCAGTTTGGCGTCACAATTCCTTTTTTGGCTTTCTCCCACTCGTAAGCAAGGAATCGCTTGGAAACACCGATATCGATAAAATCCCATGGAAGCATTTCTTCTACATCCCGTTCTCTTGTGGTATAGAAAGAAATACCGTTTTTTTCAAATGCTGCAAGCCATTTATCGTTATCGAAAAATTCCGTCCATGCATCAAAGATACAACCGCTCTTATACGCGTCATAGATCACGTTTGACAGTTTTCGGTCCCCTCTTGCGAACACACCTTCCAAAGCAGAAACATCGGTCTCGTGATAGTTGAATTTCATGGATTTAAAATTCAACTGTTGCCGGAAGGTATCTTTGACATGATGAGCGCGTTCCCGGTAGCTTTCCGGATCCAACATCGGCGCCCACTGAAACGGAGTAAAAGGCTTCGGTACAAAAAATGAGGCAGACGCGGTAACGGAAACCTTGCCGTTTCGCTCTTCCTTCGGGATGGTATAGTATGCTTCGGCTACCGTCTCGCAAAGCTTCGGGATTCCTTCCGCATCCTCATCCGTCTCGGTCGGAAGTCCCAGCATAAAATAGAATTTCACCTTGTTCCATCCGCCTTTAAAGGCCTGCATCGATCCGTTTAATATGATCTCTTCCGTAAGCCCCTTATTGATCACATCCCGGAGTCTCTGTGTTCCTGCTTCCGGTGCGAAAGTCAGAGAGCTCTTTTTGATATCCTGCACTTTTTGCATCACGTCAAGGGAAAATGCATCAATCCGAAGAGATGGCAATGAGATATTGACATCATGATTGCTGATCTCTTCAATCAGAAAATAGATGAATTCCTTGAGACATGTATAATCTGAAGAGCTGAGAGAACTTAATGAAATCTCTTCATGCCCGGTTGATTTGATCATTTTCTTTGCATATTCTTTCAGAAGATCAACATCTTTCTGTCTGGTTGGCCGATAGATCATACCCGCCTGACAGAATCGGCAGCCGCGGATGCAGCCGCGCATAATTTCCAAAGTGACCCTGTCCTGTGTTACTTTGATATAAGGAACAAGCGGTTTTTCCGGATATGGAACCTGATCAAAATCCAAAACAATCTCTTTTACGATGGTCTTCGGAACCCCTTCTTTGATCGGTTCAAAAGAGGCTAATGTTCCGTCTTGATGATAGGTTACTTCATAAAGAGATGGGACATACATCCCCGGAATCTGAGAGATCGCATAAAGAATCTCCTCTCTGGTGGCACCTTGGGCAGTCAGTGCTTTGTATTGCTCAAAGATATCATGGTAACGGGTTTCCCCTTCCCCGATATAAAAGACATCAAAGAAATCCGCAATCGGTTCCGGGTTGTAGCTGCACGGTCCCCCGCCGATCACGATCGGATCGTCCAAGGTCCGGTCCTTGGCCCAAATCGGAATACCTGAGAGTTCCAACACCTGTAAAATATTGGTGTAGCACATTTCGTACTGTAATGTGATGCCAAGAAAGTCAAAATCCCGAACCGGAGTCTGTGTCTCTAAGGAAAAAAGTGAGATTTCCTGTTCTCTCATAAT
>CAJOMI010000297.1 GCA_905235545.1 uncultured Lachnospiraceae bacterium
TTCATAACTGTAATCTGCGGCAGCTTCTTCGGCGTAGTCATTGGATGCTGATTTTGAATTGATGCCTGCGCTGCCAGAAGCGCTATAGTCCTCATAGTTTTCATAAGCAGCAGATGCGGATCCTGAATACGAATCGGAATAACCGGCATTGCCGCATCCTGTAAGAATTAGACATAATGTGATAGAGATTCCCAATAATTTTTTCATAATACATTTCCTCCTTTGATTGAAGTCTTATAGTATATATGTGTCGAAAAATTGGGAAAGTGTTGCATCGATCGAAAAAAATATATATAGCAATCTTGCGTTGCTTTTTTCTTCAAATTTCGCTATACTGTAATTGATGTGATAGTTGAGAAATCGCCTGCTGATCCGGTACGCTGCACGCAGATCAACAGGTAATATCTTTCTGTTCACATGTGTGCGTATCAGATGGGGGTATCTGATAGGTTACAGTCAAATATGGAGGTGGTATGCATGAATGTATTTACGACGGACAAGATTCGTAATGTAGTTCTGTTGGGACATGGTGGATGTGGTAAAACATCTCTTGTGGAGGCGATGGCATATCTTGCCGGAATGACCAAACGCATGGGAAAGGTGGAAAACGGGAATACGATCAGTGAAGAGATCAAACGACAGTTTTCCATCAAGACAGCAGTGGTTCCGATTATATGGGGGGATCACAAGATCAATATCTTAGACACGCCGGGATACTTTGACTTCGTGGGGGAAACAGAAGAAGCAGTATCTGTGGCAGATGCGGCGATTATTGTGATTTCCGGGAAAGCGGGAATCGAGACGGGGACAAAGCGTGCATGGGATCTCTGTGAAAAAAACAATCTGCCGCGTATGTTTTTTGTGACGGATATGGATGTTGACAGTGTAAGCTATAGGCAGGTCGTGCAGGATCTGCAGGAACTGTATGGTAAGAAAATTGCGCCATTTCATTTGCCGATTCGGGAAAACGGCGAATTTGTGGGATACGTGAATGTGATCCAGCAAAAGGCAAAGAGATGGAATGCCAAAGGAACGGTGGACAAATTTGATGTGCCGGAATATTCTCTTGAGAATCTTTCCGTTTGCAGGGAAGCATTGTTGGAGGCGGTTGCCGAGACCAGTGAAGAATTTATGGACCGCTATTTTGAGGGAGACGAATTTTCGGAAGATGAGATCCGCCAGGCTTTGCGGGTCAATGTATTTGATGGAACGGTTGTGCCGGTATTGATGGGTTCCAATCTTCTTGCAAGAGGAGTCTATACATTGATGGCAGATATAGTGAAGTACTTTCCAAGCCCGGACCGGTGTAAATGTGCGGGTATCAATACACAGTCGAATGAGGTATTTGAGGCGGATTACAATTTCGCAAAAGCAAAGTCTGCTTATATTTTTAAGACGATCGCAGATCCTTACATAGGAAAATATTCCCTGATCAAGGTGAACTCCGGTGTGTTGAAACCGGATGATGTATTATTTAATTATCATCGCAATGCGGATGAGAAGATCGGAAAACTTTATGTGCTTAACTGCAATAAGGCAGAGGAAGTAAAGGAACTGCATGCCGGAGATATCGGTGCGCTGGCTAAGCTTTCTGTCAGTCAGACGACGGACTCACTTTCCACCAGAAAGAATCCGATCACATACATTCGGTCATCCATATCCCAGCCTTATGTATATTTGCGATATAAAGCAAAGAAAAAAGGGGATGAGGACAAAATCGCTCAGGCACTTTCGAAACTCTTGATGGAAGATATCACCCTTCGCCATGTCAATGACAGCGAGAACGGACAGACACTTCTCTATGGAATCAGCAGACAGCATCTGGAAGTGATATCCAGTATTCTTTTGGAGAAATATAAGGTAGATATTGAGTTGATGCGACCGAAGATTGCTTTTCGTGAAACAATCCGGAAAAAAGCGGACACGGAATACAAATACAAAAAGCAATCCGGCGGCCATGGACAATATGGTCATGTGAAGATGACATTTGAACCGTCCGGAGAT
>CAJOMI010000298.1 GCA_905235545.1 uncultured Lachnospiraceae bacterium
TCCTTCCGCGTTGGTATTACCGGCCGCATTGCCGCCTACACGCAGTTCTCCACGTGCCATGAAATCGCTGTCTAACCAAAAGTTGTGGGTTTGCGCTCCGGCAGCAGCAGGAAGCAGGCAAAGAACTGTCAGTAAAAACTTTCTCATGCCACAAAGATATGGAATTTTATTCTTTTTTCAACTCTTTGGCCGGCCGTATCGGTCCGTTTGGCCTATAGCTCTGGACGGGGAGTGCGGATTTTCGATTATTTTTTCATATTTTTGCAGAAACTTTGGGCTTTTCTCCCTGCATCTGTGGAATGCGGAGCCTACTTGTTTCAAGAGAATTATCTAAAGAAGCAGATTGTTAGAGACTCCCGGCTATTCTGAACAATGTTACAAAGACAAATACCTGCAATGCCAGTCCGTAAAAAGCAATAAAACCCGCGAGGAATCTGTTGATGGTGTATTTCCACTCATATTCGAAAACAGACGCAGCACTGTTGCGATACAGGAATCTGCGGGAGACCACATCGTCAAAATTTTGATAGGCATAAATGCTGTGAATATGCCTACAATCAATGATGGGATGCACAACCAGACCAGCCAATTCAATGAAATGCCAAAATCTTCTTTTAATCCTACCTTTAAATCATTGATACTCCTTATAATTTCGTTGTCATTCGCAAAGTTTGCGAGCAAAATCACTACAGATAAAACGACAAGCGTCACAATGAATCCTTTGACATCCTTGATACCGCTAACTATAAAGACGCTTATTACTACTGCAATGATTAATGAAAACAGCCAAGCTACACATTCTTCAGAAAATTCTTGCTGCGGATCCGAGAATCCGACAAACCACCCGTTCTTCTGGCCAGCCAGAAAAATAATCAACTGAATCAGAATGGTAAAAAAGATAAAGACAACTTCCAGGTTGGCAATCAACCAGGATAAAAAAGTATTTTCACGCATAATGCAAAGTGTTTTGTTTAATGAGAAAAGTTGCGATGCTCTCGGATATTTTCTGTCCGGTTTCCAGCTCAATCCAAAGCCATTGACCATTCGGGTTACATTCCAGGAAAACATATTCGCCGTCCGGCCGTACAATCAGGTCGATGCAGCCGAAATTCAGCCCAAGGGCATGAACCAGATCCCTACAGCGGGATGCGATAACCTCCGGAAGAACAATGGCTTCCCACTTCATTCCGTGATTATATCCTTGCCGCCAGTCCACCGCCCCCTCATTCTCAGGCATCTTCTGAGAATCAATCCGGGTAGCGAAAACATCATCGCCGACCACCGTTACCCGGACTTCATAATCTTTGGGGACATATTCCTGGACGAAATTCACGGTCTGGGAAAAGGCTTCTTCCGGGATGGAAGGAACATCCTTGCTTTGAAGGACTTGTGTGAAAAAGACATAATCAAGATTTTTATCTTCATCCCAGACGTAAGAACTGTCTATGGGCTTGACGGACAATCTCTCTTTGTCCGAAAAGAAAGATGAAACGCAATCTTTGTTGTTTGAAAAAATGGTTCTGGGCACTGAAAAGCCCACATCCGCGGCCGTCCTGTACTGCAACATCTTTGAAGATGCCACGCGATCACCGGAAATGCTTCCAATGGAAGGAATATCCTCAATATAATACCGTAGAAAACGGAGGAACCCCAAAGCTTCTTTCAGACGGAATTTATCAATCTCTTCCGTATTATGCATTGGCAGCATTTCCGGTGCAGTTGGCCGTCTGTCCCAAACAGCGCTTATCTCCGACCCGATACAAACCTTGCCGTTCTCCTTATCCCTGATTCTGAAATCGGATTTCCCATTTTCAAAATACCAATCCAGTTCATAATCGACGAGGAGGGCCTCAAAGGAGCATCCCTCTCAGTCAAAATATCAATGACGGGAGAGGGATGTATATCCTCTTTATTTGTGAAAATAAGAATCATTAGACGTACTTGGTGTCGTCTATCTCATTGGCTTTGTCGATTTTGACATTTGATCCCCGGCCTGTTGCCGTATGACTGGTTTTCAGACATTTGGTCCCCACTGCTCTCATATCCATAACCACTTTCTGGCTTACCGGATCATAGATAATCTTGTGCTCGACTTCTTCAGTTTCGATGGGGGACGGCATTGTGCATCCCATCAGCAGGGGCATTACCTGCCCGGCTGCGGTTTTAGTGTTGTTGTACTGCATAATACTTTATGTTAAATGATGTTGTAATCCTCCATCTCCTTTCGCATCTTTTCCACGGCATCCTTGATATATTGCAGCAGTTCCTGCGAGCCCAGGGCGAGAGAGACGATCGTATCCAGCGTCCAGTTGCGGAAGTCTCCGTCCAGATAGTGCCAGCCGTATTTCCAATTATTATTGCCGCCTTCCAGGCCGG
>CAJOMI010000299.1 GCA_905235545.1 uncultured Lachnospiraceae bacterium
GGCATTATCGGCATGGGAGAGACGTGGGAGGATCGCCTGGATATGGCAGTATCCCTTGCGGAACTGGAGATTGAATCGATTCCGATCAATGCGTTGATTCCGGTAAAAGGAACTCCGTTTGAGAATCTTGAGCCTTTAACAGAGGATGATATCATCCGTACCGTGGCGATGTTCCGTTATTTGAATCCAACGGCATACATCCGAATGGCGGCGGGAAGGAATTATTTTAAGGATGGCGGAAGACGTTTGTTCCGCTCCGGAGTCAATGCAACCATTACCGGGGATATGCTCACGACGGTTGGAAACAATACGCAGCAGGATATGGAGATGCTTCGGGAAATGGGATTTGATCTGAACGCTCACAGACCCGTGGCACAACATACAAATACAAGATAGGAGAAAATATTCATGAACGAACAAATAAAGACAACAGAAAAACCGAAAATGACAACCCAGACCATCGCATTGATTGCAGTGATGACTGCAGTTACCTGCGTCTTGGCACCGTTTTCCCTTCCGATTGGACCGGTTCCGATTTCACTCACCAATCTTACAATTTATTTTGGACTTTATGTATTGGGAATGAAAAAGGAGACGATCAGCTGTGCGGTATACCTGATCATCGGACTTGCGGGGGTTCCTGTATTTTCCGGATTTTCCGGCGGTCCCGGAAAGCTGATCGGTCCAACCGGAGGATATCTGATTGGTTTCATTCCGATGGCGATCGCTGCCGGCCTTTTCATCGACAAATTTGAAGGGAAACGGATACCAAGTATCATTGGTATGGTGATCGGAACCGCAATCTGTTATACATTGGGAACGGCATGGTTTTGCATACAGGCAGATTCACAGCTCATAAATGCATTGGGCTTGTGTGTATTTCCTTTTTTGCCGGGAGATGCAGTCAAGATAGTGGTTGCGGCTGTCTTCGGTCCACAGATCCAAAAGACACTTCGCAGATTGGATCTGAGATAAAGAATTGGTATAACATTGCTATTGAGAGAAATGGAAATATCTGATAAAATATGGTTTGCCTGATTGGCACACGGCTTTTTATGGCAATATGTCGTTTAAAACTGACCCGAATCCGGTGTGCAAGACTCGCAAGCGAGCCTTGAAAAGCGTTTTGGTGAAGCCATAGTATAAGCCGGAATATTTTGAAGAGGATAACAGAAGGGTGAACATTATGAGAAAGAAAAAATTGGTGTCAGGTATTTTACTGGCAACCGCAATGCTCGTTGCAGCTTGTGGAAAAAACACTACCAATACCGATACGGCTCCTATACAGGATACGGAACAGGCAATGCGGAAGAGGTGTCGGATGATGCAGGAAGCGATGAAGCAAATGCATTTTTAGAGAGGTTTGCCGACATTGAAAAGCAGGCAGAAGAACTGAAAAATTCCATTGACAATGATGACCTGACACAGGTGGAATATAATTTAAAATCCAATGAGCTTTATACGTTGTGGGACGATACATTAAACGATCTCTGGACCGTTCTTGGGAAGGTGCTATCCAAAGAGGAGATGGAGAAACTCACAAAAGAGGAGCAGGATTGGATTGCAATGAAAGAGCAAAAGGTCACGGATGCCGGAAAAGAGGTGGAGGGCGGCTCTATGCAGCCAATGGTGGAAGACCTTACAGGGGCAGATCTTACCGAAAAAAGGGTGAGGGAACTTTTGCCGTACATTCAGGCACTTAGTGATACAGTTCCGGATGGTTCCGCTTCAGAGGATGGAACTTCGGATGACAATCACTCCGGGAATACAGAACAACAAAATGATCTGTTCTTTGAATTTTTAGAAAACGGAGGCAAAACGAACATTGCTGATGATTTCCATCAGGATGATCGCCAGATTGAGTTTAATTGTTCGCCGGGAGAGACATTTGATCTTGCGTCTTTAAAGGACGAGCTGCAGAACAATGAAGTATTGTCCGGTGTAGAACCGGAGATGGAATATGCGGTGCTGAATCATCCGAACAGAAAGGCGTATGCACTCAGTCTTTATTATAATACAAGTACTGAGGGATTTACTCAGTTCTTTATCTTATCCGAAAAAGACGGGCAGCTTGAAATCAATTTTTTAATAGACGGTTGGTCCAGAAGATATCCGTCTATTAATGAGAATGGCGTTATTTTTGATAGTGGATCGAATGGTGCTGCCTCTCACTCGGTTATCACCTATGTACCGGATTCAGATTTTGAATATAAGGTATTGTGTGAGACAACGGAAAATGGATACGGTTATTCTTTCTATGATGCCGAAGGAGCACCGGTTCAGGCGTTGAATGATATTATGACCGAAGCAGGTGACGGAAATCCCGATGCAATGAGTGTGTTTTACAATCAGGCTGTAATTGACGGAAAGACTTACTATTATTATTTGGATAGTGAGGAAATCACACAGGAACTGGTAGATTATATTGATGGAATTGCGGAGGATCATGGATTTACTTTTGACGGTAAGGATGCGGTGTCTGCGGCAGAACTTGCCTATGCAAAGAAACTTGGGGTAGAGGAAATCTATGATAATGAGAAG
>CAJOMI010000300.1 GCA_905235545.1 uncultured Lachnospiraceae bacterium
CGAGTATGGATGATATCATCCGCAAGACGCTGAATTTTACGCTTGAAAATAAGACAAATGCAAATGTTATGTATTATCAGCCGGGGATGTCGGATGGAGGTATTGATATTCCGATTGCGGATGTACAGGTAATACAGACAGAACTTGGTACATATATTGATGTGACTTACGGTGTGGAGAATATGGAGAGTATTGATTTTGCACTCAGGATCAAGGATGGAGAAAAAACACTTGATACCAGAGGTGGCGGCGTCGAAGTTCGTGGAGATGGTAGCCTGGGAGGACAGTATATCTTAGAACGTCAGGAGCTTGGTGACACTCTTACTTTTGAAGCATTCAATATTGAGGAAGGAACAACTTTGGGAACAGTTACTGCTACATTGAAATAAGTTTGAATTTTACTCATTGATGGAGAAGGAATCAGTTCATTCTGATTCTTTTTCCTTCAGTATAATATCCAGCATTTCTCTAGGAGTCACGATAAAGGGTTTCTCCGGGAAGTGCTTAATGTTTCCGGTCACAAGGTATGCGTCCTCGTCTTTTCGTTCTTCCATGACCACCTCATAGAAGACCCTGTCCTTTGGATCGGGGAGGTCAATGTCTATATATTCTTCATCTACAAATAACGCAACCTTCTTAATGCTTTCGATGATGTCTGAAACAATATCGTCTGAAAGATGGAATTTGGGACGGGAAAGTACCTCCCGGTATTCTTTCAGAATATCCTCGTTCAGCACCGGAATGATCGGACCGTCAATTGCAAGATTTACGATACTGCCCGGAACGGATTCCCATTTCAGCATTGCAGACACAAGAACATTCGTGTCTATGACCGCAAAATACCTCATAGGCTTTTCCTCGCTTCGGCAATTTCGGCATTGATCTCGTCCAAGGACATATCGGAGATGCCGTTCTCGGCAGCAATACGGCTTGCCTGCTTCAAAGCAGCAATGCCGGGATTCTCAGTTTTTTTCTCTAAGGTCATACTAAAAGGGAAGCCTTCCTCAATATTTAATCTGTCTATGCATATTCGGTAGGAGATAAGGTCGGTTCCAAGCTGCTCGCAAATTCTGGAAGCTTTGATTCTTTTCTCTTCATCTTCACGAAATTGTATTAATGTGTTAGCCATAATGAGTCCTCCTCTCAATTTCCTCTGAGTTTATTATAACACCATCTGATTACAAATGCAATCAATTGTTTGCACTATCGTCCTTTCATTTTGTAATGCGATAAAGTTTGTTTTATGATACAATAACGAGGAAAAGCGAATTGTACTTGCACAAGCGATGCTTTGACGAGAAAAACGTCGAGATAATACGGAAGTTTGAAGAGCAGTAGCGAAGGAGGAAACGAATGATCACCTATCAGAAATTAACAGAAAAAGAACTGGACACGTTTATTAAGATGCGAATCAGACAGCTTCGTGAGGAAGGCGCGACGGAGGATATCGATCTGGTACCGGCACTTCAGGACTATTACGAACGGCATATGGCAGACGGCACATTTGTTTCCTGGCTGGCGGTGGATGGGGATCGAATCGTAGGGACAAGCGGCATGTCATTTGTAGAAAAACCGCCTTATTTCGGATGCCCGAGCGGGAAGATGGGGATTTTGTCGAGCATGTTCACGGATCCGGATTATCGCCGCAAGGGAATTGCAAAGGAATTGCTTTCCAGAGTGGTTGATGAAGCGAGAGCCTATGGCTGTGGAACAGTTCAGATCACGGCATCGGATATGGGTGTTCTTTTGTACACGGATTTTGGATTCGTGAAGAATGGGAACTTCATGCAGTATAAACTGTAGATTCCTGCATTTTTGAATAATTGGAGAGCACATGGATACGAGGAGCAATAAGAATAAAAACAATATTAGAAGATTTGGCTTGAGAAGAATGGAAAAATGAATGAGTATGGAGAGGTTATCATATATCAGACAGATGATGGACTTTCGAAGATAGAGGTTAATTTAAAAAATGAAACAGTATGGCTTTCAATAGATCAGATGGCTGAACTGTTTCAGAGAGATCGAAGCGTTATAGGTAAGCATGTTCGAAATATTTTTAAAGAAGGTGAACTTATAAAAGATTCAGTGTGGGCAAAATTTGCCTATACTGCCACTGACGGAAAAGAATATAATGTTGACTTTTATAACTTGGATGTAATTATTTCTGTTGGTTATCGCGTGAAATCCATTCGCGGTACTCAATTCCGAATATGGGCTAATTCTGTATTAAAGGAG
>CAJOMI010000301.1 GCA_905235545.1 uncultured Lachnospiraceae bacterium
TATGTGCAGAGTAAAGGTTGGACAACCTTTGATGAAATGCAGGCAGACAAGAAGGCTTTGAAAGCAGATTATGAAACGATGGAAAAGAACAGGAGCGATATGACTGATAGGATGTCTTACCTTCAAAAGCTGCTTGATTTCAATGACGAATACTACGAGCCGTATCATAAGTTCAACATAGAGTATTGGAAGTTGAAAGGTGCTGAGGATAAGAACGGTAAGCCTCTTGGATTTTTTAAGAAGAGTCAAGCCGAGGAGTATAAGAAACAGCATCAGTCACAGCTCACTACCTTCAAGATGTATAAGAGCGCACTCAAAGATATGATTGAGGAACCGGACAAAAAGATAAATCCGAAGTCATGGAAAAAGGAGCTTGATGGTCTGAAGGAAAAATATCAGCAGACAGAGAGACCTATGGCGGATGCTATCGTCAATCTTGCCAAGATGGAAGTGCTTAACTACAACAAGAGGTATCTTGAACAAACGCTTCAGAATGAGCGCAGTGAGAAATCGAAAGAAGTATCAAGAAAACGAAGTGAACAAAGTTTATAATGGAGGACAAGTATGGAGAATAAGAACAACATAATACCGGAGCAGGAGAGCGCAGTTGTCGATACCGATACCTGCGCTTCTTCTTTGCCCGAAAACACTGTAAGACGCACTATCGGAAAGACAACCTATATCGCAAATCTGCATTTCAAGGAGCAGGGGCAGACCTTCTCCGAGAAGCTGAAAAGGGTACTGAAGGCTGAGGGTAATAGTATTCCGTAAAATATGCGAGGAAAAAAGTATTTCAGACCATCTAACCACGCTTTCAAGATGTGTAAAGAATGTCAGAGATGCCGAAGATATATGAAGAAACTTATGATCCGCTTTTTTTGATTTACGAAAAAATAATTAATTGCTATAATAAACATGACATACAGTTGGCATGTTACGTTTGTTATGATGTTTACGGAGCGTGAGGAAATGAAGATAGACAGGTTGATAGGAATATTGTCGATCTTACACGGCCCCTGAACTGGCAGAAAGGTTTGAGGTATCCCGAAGGACAATCAACCGTGATATTGAAGATCTCTGTAGGGCAGGAATTCCTATAAAAACCGCTCAGGGTACCGGCGGCGGAATCAGTATCATGGATGGATACCGCATGGACAGGACAATCCTGACTTCAAAGGATATGCAGATGATTCTTGCCGGGCTTCGTAGCTTGGACAGTGTGAGTGGAAGCAGTTATTACGCTCAGCTGATGGAGAAAATCCAGACAGGATCATCGGAGTATATTAGTGGCAGAGACTCCATACTGATAGATTTGTCGTCATGGTATAAGGGTTCCCTTGCTCCCAAGATTGCCACAATTCAGGATGCAATTGAAAACAGGCATATACTTGAGTTTTACTATTACGCTCCGTCAGGAGAGAGTAAGCGTTCCATTGAGCCATATTATATCGTCTTTAAGTGGACAAGCTGGTATGTGTATGGGTGGTGCCTGAAACGGAAAGATTATCGTTTATTTAAGCTAAATCGTATGGATCGGGTTGCAGAAATGGATAAGAAATTTGCTTGCCGGAATGCTTCTGTGCCTGATCTGTCGAATGAGAAGATCTTTCCGGGCGGTATAAAAGTTAAGGCTCTTTTTACACCGGATATGAAGTGGCGGCTGGTTGAAGAATTCGGACCACAATGTTTTACTGAATCCGATGATGGAAGGCTGATCTTTACAGCGGATTACACAGACATGGAAAACCTTGTGACATGGCTCATGACCTTTGGAGCAAAGGCTGAGGTATTAGAGCCAGCAGAAGTGCGAGACATTATCCGCAGGAATGCAGAAGAAACATTAAAAATCTATGGAGGATTAGCATAATGAGATTAGATGGTTTTGGATTATTGGTCGAGGACATGGGAAAGATGATCCATTTTTACAGGGATGTGCTTGGATTCGAGATCAAGGAAGAAGAGAATACATCAAATGTTTATCTCGTGAAAGACGGAACACTTTTCCTGTTGTACGGCAGAAAAGATTTTGAGAAGATGACAAACCGGAGATATGAGTATATCAAGGGGCTGAACGGTCATTTTGAAATGGCACTGTATGTGGATACGTTCGAAGAGGTGGATGAGGCATACAAGAAGGCCGT
>CAJOMI010000302.1 GCA_905235545.1 uncultured Lachnospiraceae bacterium
ATAAAGCGGAAGAAAACAGAGATCGATTCGCCGAGGATAAAGCAGGATATATCACCGGGCATCTTGACCGCGCCAAATGGAACAGCAGACTTGATAAAGAACTGTTTTCCGAATTTATAGGCTTCTACGATGAGGCTGTAAAGTAACCAACCGGTTCTGAATAAAATCTGAATGTGAAACCGATAAATTTCAGTTTCACAAGATGACAGACAAAGCTCCCGGCCACCGAATCACACCGGCAGTCGGGAGATTTAAGTTTCATATAAGATTCGTTCTAAGACTTCTTCCCTTCATCGAGTTTCTTTCGCAGCAGGATGATATACAGAATATCAAAGACACTGCAGATCGCTCCAGTCAGAATGACGTAGATATTGAATTGCGATACGATACCAAGCAGGAGCGTCGGGGCCAAAGTTCCGATCCATTTGGCCTACGCAATCAGCATAGATTGTCCTCTGGTGCTGTTCCGGCGATAGAGCATGATCACAAACAGGATCGACATGGCCGCGTTCTGCGCAAAAGCCGAGTAGGTCGCAGCCATTACGGTGCAGATGATTACAGGAAAGAATCTCATTTTGTTCGGTGAAAGCGGAATTTTTTTGTTCTGCCGAAAATTATATGCTGGTACTCCATTGACATAAGTACAGATGTCGATTAAAATTACGGTGAATGCAGAAATTATAAATATCACCGAAAAATATAATTGAAGGAGTTGACATGATTACAGGGCGGGAGAAGGAACAAAAAAAGCTTAAGGATTTGTATGAAAGCGGAAAGGCTGAATTTGTAGCGGTTTATGGGCGCAGAAGAGTTGGTAAGACATATTTGATAGACGAAGTTTTTAATAGTGAAATCACATTCCGACATGCAGGACTATCGCCAATCAGTATTGATACTGAAAATGCTTCTAAGAAAAATCATATGAAAGAACAGCTCAGGCATTTTCACCATTCACTTATGATGCAGGGAATGGAAGAAAATACACCTCCGGAATCATGGCTGGATGCCTTTTATATGCTTGAGCGGTTTCTGATGGAGAAAGACGATAAAAAGCGAAGACTGCTGATATTCCTTGATGAAATCCAATGGATGGATACTCCAAAATCAGGTTTTATGACAGGCCTTGAAGCATTTTGGAACAGCTGGGCATGCTGCAGACATAATGTAATGCTTGTTGTTTGCGGAAGTTCTACCTCATGGATCATGACGGAGGTCTTTATGGCAGGCTTACATGTGAGATCGAACTTCAGCCGTTTAATTTGTATGAATGTGAACAGTTCTTTATTTCGAAGGGACTGTCACTATCCCGTTATGACATTGCACAAACATATATGATGTTGGGGGGAATTCCGTACTATCTGAATTATTTTGAAAAATCATTAAGTGTTTCACAGAATATACAGACACTCTTCTTTGACAAAGGTGCGCCCTTGAAAAATGAGTTTGATCGCCTGTTTTCATCACTCTTTACTAATCCGGATGTCATGAAGGCTATAGTGGTTGCACTGAATTCAAAAAAAAGAGGTTTGACCAGAAAGGAGCTGCTTGATAAAACCGGAATCACGGACAGCGGGTTATTCAGCAAACAACTGAAAGCACTGGAATCCGGTGCATTTATCATTAAATATGATTCTTATGGTAATGGTAAAAGGAACAGTTATTATAAAGTCTCTGATCCGTTCTGTATTTTCTACCTGAGATTTGTAAGGGACAGCTCTCCCAGGGCAAAGAAAGAGTGGCTGGGTGCCGCGGGCTCTCAGGCAGTCGCGGTATGGAATGGTCTGGCGTTTGAAAACCTATGCTTTAATCATATTAAACAAATAAAAGCTGCCCTTGGTATCAGCGGTGTCACTACTGATGAGTCGTTATGGTCTAAGCAGGGCACTGATGAGGAGGAAGGAGCGCAGATCGATCTCATTATTGAAAGAAAAGATAATGTAGTAAATATGTGCGAGGCCAAATTTTACAGTGATGAATTCATTGCAAATAAGGATTGCCATTTTGCGCTTGTAAGAAGAGAACGGTTGCTGCGCGAGATCATACCAAAGAAAGCATCAATACATAATACATTGATTACGACATTTGGTTTAAAACAGGTGGAGTACTTCGGTGATTTTGTTAATGTAATAACATTGGATGATTTATTTCGATCAGTTTAGAACTATTACATCAAATGACTGACAT
>CAJOMI010000303.1 GCA_905235545.1 uncultured Lachnospiraceae bacterium
CATATTCGCGGTTACCTTCAACCTGCCTTGTGTTGTGGCGCTTGCGGCAACCTATCAGGAGATTCATTCTGTAAAATGGACAGCAAAGATAGCGTTGTACTACACGGGAATCTCGCTGGTGCTTGCCTGCATCGCATATCACGTAGGTCTTTTCCTATTCTGATGAGGTGAGCGATGCAAAGGCTACTGGGATTATTAACGGACGGCAATTCGAGAACAATAGAACAACTGGCTGGGGAGCTTGGTACAACCGTCTCCGATATCAGCAGAAGACTGGAATATCTGGAGCATATGGGGGTGATACGGAAGGTACCCTTTTTACAGACGGCAAAGTGCGGCGGCAGTTGTGGAGGCTGCAAGAGTGGAGAATGCGCGGCGGCCTGCAAGGGATGTATCCCCGGGAATGCGCAGATGAATATGGGGGATATCTGGGAAGTCGTGCAGGGAAAAGGGTAACAAACCATTACTCGGCTCAATGAATTGATAAAGAGTAAAGACTGATATAAAAAAGCCTTGAAAAATGGCACCCAAGTATGTATAATTTTCTATAGTTAGCTTTGACTAACATACAAAAGAGAAAAGTTACATACAGGTGCCTTTTTATTTTTTTGAGTATTGGTTAGTATATGCTAACTAATATGCAATGTTTGAGAACGGAGGATTTGATATGGGTTTATTTAAGGATTACGTCAACCAGACAAGGAAACCGCAAGGCAGGCTTGGTAAAATGATGCTTAACGGGATGAATTCAGGCCATGCAAAAATGGCGGACTGGGCAATCTTACATTTGCAGACTGTTGTACCGGAAAAACTGGTCGATCTCGGATGCGGGGGAGGAAGGAACGTTGGAGTTTTATTAAAGCGATATCCTTCTGCAAAGGGAACTGCAGTAGATTATTCTGATCTGTCTGTTGAAAAGGCGAAAGATTACAATGAGGTAGTTATCTCAGAAGGAAGGCTGGAGGTAAAACAGGGAGATGTATCGGCGCTTAATCTTCCTGATGGAACATACGATCTGGCGACCGCATTTGAGACCATATATTTCTGGCCCGGACTTGAAAAGTGTTTCAAAGAAGTGGCACGGATACTTAAGGACGGAGGCCTTTTCCTTATTTCCAATGAATCGGACGGAGAGGATGCCACCAGCCTTAAATTTGAGAAGATCATAGACGGAATGAAATGCTATACGCCAACGCAGATCTCGGACGCATTGAAGGCGGCAGGCTTTTCCAAGGTGACGACGGCTCATCACCCGAGCAAACCCTGGATAACGGTAATAGCAAAGAAATAACATATGAGGACAGAAAAAGAATATAAGAATCTGACAATTAAAGAATTTACAAAAGCGGCTGACGTATATGAGACAGATCATGCCGGAATATATGAAATGTGTAAAGAGGATTATCCATATATCTCATCAGAACTTGAGAAGGAAGACTATCATGATCTTCTGGACTGTGGCTGTGGGACAGGACCGATGATTTCTCTATTATATGAAAAGGATCCGACGAAGCATTATACAGCACCAAAGCTGATCCTGTGGCTGATGAACTACGCGGAAATGCCCCTGGCGAACCTTGCAGGGCACGGAGACGTAGCTGCAAGATCACTTGATGAGATCAAGGCATTTTGCAATGCTGCCGGTCTTAAGATTGAAAAACTTGAAAGAGCAAAGAAGTTCAGATTGCATCTTGTGGCAAGGAAGTAGATGTCTGAGAAGAGAGTGAGCAGAAATGACGATTCATGAATTTGGAAAAGAAAATAAGAAAACAGTTGTCCTTATTCATCCTTCCGTAGTGATGTGGGATTACTTTGAGTATGTAATTCCTTTGATGGAAAAGGAATATCATCTGGTGATACCTGCTATTCCGGGATATGATCCGGATGAGAAGAATGATTTCACTTCAGTTGAGGAGATTGCGGATGAACTTGTGGAGTGGCTGATACAGAATGACTTGACCGAGCTTCATTGTATCTATGGATGCTCCATGGGAGGCTCCATAGTGATTCGATTATTGCTTGATAGATCGAGAGGACGGTCATTGACGGAGGGATTACTCCCTATCAGCTTCCGTGGCTTGTTACAAGGCTCATAGCGGCAAAGGATTTCCTGTTGATCTCAATGGGAAAATTTGGCGGGATCAAATTACTTGAGAAAGCATTTTCAACGGATGAATTATCGGAAGAGGATATCCGGTATGCAGCAAAAGTTCTTTCGATGATAAGTTACAGAACGATTTGGAACACCTTTGAATCCTGCAACAATTATGAGATGTCGAAAAATCCATATACAGAATGTCGGGAAATAGAATACTGGTGTGCGGATGCGGAGATAAAAGACCGGAAAACCGATATCAGATATATGAAGAAATACTTTCCACAGACTAGATTCAAACTTGTGAGAAATGCCGGTCATGGTGGACTTGCACCGTTTCAGCCGGAGAGACTGGTGAAGGGACTAACAGGAAAGTAGGAATTGGAAACGTTGCTCGGAGCCGAGTATACTATCTGAGGAGGAAAATATGCTGAAAATGTTTCGTGCAGCAGCGGATCATGTTACCCTGGAGACGATTCAGAACTGTGACAAAGAGGCATTGCGGTTATTTGGGGATGCATTTGAAAAGCGACCGGATGCGAAGGTGGGCATCTGGTACGGGGAGAAAGAGCCAAATATGAAAAAGGCACTTAGGATTTTGAAGGAGATTTATCCTGCATCGGAGGATCATCCCTTCGCCGGTTTTGGACATGGAGATATCATCGGCCATCCCGAACTGATGGCACAGGAGATTGAGAGTTTTTTAAGTGGAGGATTATAGAGATGACATTTGACGAGATGGGACAAAAGGACGGCAAAACCATGATGCTTCTCCCGGGAACCTGTTGTGACTGGCAGACAAATTTTGGAAATGTGATT
>CAJOMI010000304.1 GCA_905235545.1 uncultured Lachnospiraceae bacterium
TATTGTCACTTGATGAATCATTCGAGTCTTCTGCACCTGCAGCATTAGGATCCGCGCTGGCCACGGAATCTGCTTTTTCCTTATACTCCTTTAATTCTTCTTCGCTAAGCCGTGCATAACTCACTTCACTTAACTCGAGAGATTCATTCTCTCCGTCTTTTTTCTTTTGAAGAGAGTATTTTTTGTCTCCTGCAGTAATATTTACAGTCTTATCGTCTTCTTCCCAAGTTATATCCGTTTTGAAAACACTCGGGAGATTAAGATTAGATGTATCTCCTTCATAGTTAGCCTCGCTAAGCATGGCACCTGATCCATCTGCTTCTAGAAGCAAAATGATACCTTCCTCCGCTTTCCAACCGCCCGTACCTGAAAAAGGTCCTGTTTTCTCATCAGAAGTTTCTGAATTTGAACTACCATTATCATCTGTGGACCCAGAAGCACCACAAGCACTGATAGATAAAATTAGAATAGCAATCACCAACATTACCAAGGTTTTCTTCTTCATTGATGTGAATCTCCTTCCTCACTATCAAAAGATGCACCTTTTGATAGCATTTTTGATTTTAAGGATTTTTGCTGTAGTATTCTTCAATGTTATATTATCGAATTTTCACCATAAACTGGTGGGCTCGCAGCCCACTGTTTCCTCCCCCCATCGAAAATCATCTTATAATTTGCCTATCTTCATTCTGATCCGTAATGGACTCCCAGACACACCCATCCGCAGAGAAGCCCGCTCAGCAAGCGTAGGAAAAACAGCACAAAAAAGAGGAAGAGATGACCGGTCTCTTCCTCTTTATTTTTTTACCCAATTGTACAAAGCTTACCTCGAAGGACATATCCTATCTTCTCATAACAGGCATTTGATGCCACATAATCCGCATCGGTATAAAGCACCGGTACATACCCTTCTTCTATCACTTTCATCAACAAGATTTTCTGCATAATGTTTTCTGCGAAACTCAGGTCTTGTGAATACAAGGTTTACAGATGCCATATCTCCTGTGGGTGAATATTTGCAACTGGCCACACTCCTTCCCTGTTCATCCTTCCAAAGATACATATTCCCTGTATTGATAAAAGCTTCTGCATCTTCCCGATATCCACAAATATCCTTTTGATCAATGTTGAGCTCCTTGTGAAAGTTATCCAGGTAGTCAACTACTTCTTCTAAGTCTTTCAACTCACAACGGTAGATCTCTCCATCTGCTTTTGTTTCCGGTCTAACAGGATCGAGACAGTCATATACATACATATTTGTTATGATTTTCAGCTTTGATCCATCATCCGCTGCGCGTCTTATAAAATACTCCGCAAGAGAGTACTTGAGATTAAAATGATGCTTTCCGTCGAGCAGCTTATTCTCTTTGGCCAGCAAATATGCCTTCTCCATTTCCTCTTCTGATGCATCATCGGGTGTCCAAATCCACACCGGGTACGGCTGTCCTGTAAAGCAAAGGATCAGCCTCTCATGGTCTGTAAGCAGCAGTTTACATTCCCCGCCCATGATCCTCTTAAGAACGAAGAATGTGTATTTGTCAGCTTCCAAGAGTTTACTCTTCCATCAGCATGAGTATCCATCATAGTTTTATCAGAACCTCCCATCTGCTGCATTAAGAGTTATTGTTCTCTTCCGGGTGTTACTCTCACTCTCTTTTATAAGCCTTCGTCACCTTCTCAGACAGACCAGCCTGTTCTTGCCGTTACCGCTCGTGTCAACCCTGTGATACAACTAATTCAAATTAGTTTTTTCGATTAGATCCCTTCATGTTCATCCCGCAGCAAAGCATACCAGTCCGCATCACAGATTCCCTGATTATTTCTGTCGGAACTTCTCAATCTACCCTCATACTTCATCCCGCACTTTTTCATCACCATTCCAGAATGTGGATTGTTCGGATCATGCCGGCTTTCGATTCTATTAGCCTCCACTTTGTCAAAGAAGAAATCCATAACGGCCTTCAACGCCTCTGACATGATACCTTGATGCCACCATTTTCTTCCGATGCAATAACCTATGTGTATCTTTTCCACATCATCATTCATTCTGACCGCAGAAATACTTCCTATCGGCTCACCATCATTGTCCTTTGGAACAATTGCCCACTGATAATAGTTTTTTCGATCATATGATTTTATCCAATCTTCCAAAACAGTTCTGCTGACATCCACATCGGCATGGGGTAGCCAAGTCAAATACTTTGTCACCTCAGGATCTGAAGCCCAGTTATTAAACATAGGCTCTGCGTCTAGGATTGTAAACTGTCGCAGGATTAATCTATCTGTTTCCAGTCTCACTGTTCCGCAATGCTTCAATGCCATAAAAATCTCCTACAATTCGCACACCATAATATATCCTTCGGCGTTTTCTTCTACTGTCTTGAATCCGACATTCTCATTCTGAAGTTTCACCTTCATTCCAAGTAGCTGCTTCCACGTTCCCAGGTATTCTAAAGTGATACGGTTTCTGAGCCAGTTCTTTATAACATCAGCTGCTCGAACGTTACCAGCCTTGGCTGCAGCCATATCCGT
>CAJOMI010000305.1 GCA_905235545.1 uncultured Lachnospiraceae bacterium
AAAAGAACAGTTGGAGGAGGCTCTGACGCCGGAAGAATTTGCCGCCCTGTTTGCAGACGGAACGGACAGGGAGAATGTCACGATCAAAACGGAATCGAAAATCTATAACCGGATAAAGGAATTGATGAATCGGAAATAAAAATATGGATGGATACAAAATGGATATAACTGTCTGTTAGGATATGTCATACAAGGGGCAGATAATTATCCAGCTCTGAAATAGGCGTTTGCGAAACTCCGATTTACAGCTTTTTCATTGTGCATATTATATAGTTCCATCGCAGACACGTTTTCACTCTGTCTCCGGCGTAGTGGTACTAAATTCGTGTTACACACTCATTAAGTACCAACGCCCTTATGGAATCTATATAATATGCACAATAGATTCAAGTATAACAAAGAGTTTCGCAATCGCCTATAGCTCAGAAAAAAGAGAAAGGAGAGGTTGACATGAGGTCTTTGTGAGTGATAGCATACGAACAAATACGAAAGACAGGGCACATGGAGGAGCGATATGACGTATCACGTTTTATTGGTTGAAGATGACAGACAGATACGGGAAGTCATCGAGGATTATTTTTCGGGTAAAAATGAGAATGCATTTGCGATAACCACCGCTAAGGACGGCGATGAGGGGATGGAGCGAATATATGAGCAGGAATGGGATCTGGTATTGCTGGATATCATGCTGCCGGGAATGGATGGTTTCACACTCTGCCGGGAACTGCGAAAGAGCAGTACGGCACCGATTATCTTTCTGACGGCGAGAGGACGGGAAGAGGATATCCTGTATGGGTATGATCTTGGGTGCGATGACTACATTGTAAAACCGTTTTCTTTGGCGGAGTTATATGCAAAATGTAGCGCGTTGCTCAAACGTTCGAAGGGAATGGTGGGGAGCAACCGGATTTCCTGCGGAAAGATTTCCATTTGCCCGTCCACGCTTAGTGTGAAAGTCGATGACACGGAGGTGGAACTGGCACCGAAAGAATATGCCCTTTTAAAATATCTGATTGAAAACAAGGGCAGGGTTTTGGAGCGCGAGACATTGCTTACCAGAGTCTGGGGCTATGATTTTGACGGAAATGACCGTGTGGTCGACAATCATATCAAGAAACTGAGAAATTCATTGGGAGATGCGGGAAAACAGATCAAGACGGTGTTCGGGAAGGGATACCGGATGGAGGAACGATAAAGGATACGGACATTGGCACGGCAGTGATACGACATGAAGAAAAATGCCATTGTTTCGAACGGAAGGGAGAATTCTATGAAAAAGAAAACGAGGAAACAGAAACGCACGGAAAAAATGCGCAGATACATATTAAAAAAGCCGGTGTTTAAAAAGATATTTTTATCTCGAAGGCAGCCTTACTTCTCTTTATTGCTATTGTAATTATCGCGACGGGAACTTATATTTCCGGTCTTGTTTTTAAAACGGCAAAGGTAGATTTTGCAGAGGAGAAAGTCCAAAATATCAGGGAACATCTGACTGATCTGGGTGATGAAAATCTGGATGATGAGGCTATATGGAAAAGCAGCATGAAATGGCCGATTGCTACGTCGACAGTATTAGCGAATGGAAGAGTGGAGATCTATGATGCCGAGACGCGGGAGGAATATTTAAATTCTGATCCCTGTGTTCTTGCTGTGATTCGAAAAGGACGAGCACCATTAAGGAACGATGAGAGAGAGACAAGAGAGACTCATCTGCTTTGTGAAAGCCCTCTGGAAGCATGGATGCCGATTTACAAAAAATATGAATATGTGGCAGACGACATGAGCAAGATTAAACTAAAAAGCTTTTACTTGAAAGATGCTGTTTTGTATCCGGGCAAGGTACAGATTGTAACGAACAATTTGGGAGATGAAACAGATAGCAGTAAAGAAGAAGTGTTGGAGGAATTTTCTATGCAGCCGGAACATCCGGAGGAATATGAGTATGTGGAAAGTAGTGAAGAGGGATGGCATAGAACCATAGGTCCTGTTTTGCTGGGCGCAGATTCCGAGAATGTGTTGTCTTATCAGGAGGAGTATGATAAAACAATCAGAAGTGCATTTGACGCTACCATGGAGGAGATGTATGACGATATTTGGGCAGATGTCAGGATGGAAACAACCTCGGGCCAAATGATTGACGGGTCAAAGCTTAACTTTAATTTTCTCAGTTATGAAAATTTTGTCCTTGCAAACGGGAAAAAAGTATGCATGGTAATGGTAGCGCATTACGATATGTTTGAAGAGTATGGCAGGATTCTTTATCCGGTCTATGCAGGTATTTTACTGCTGGCCATTCTGATCGCTCTGTTCTGGTCACAGCAT
>CAJOMI010000306.1 GCA_905235545.1 uncultured Lachnospiraceae bacterium
CCTGCATCCACGATCGCTTTGATTTGCGGACATACTTCCTTTCCTCCCTCTAATTTAACAGCACCTGCACGTCCCTCTTTCATCAAACGCCCTGCATTCACCACGGCATCATATACCGAAGTCTGATAACTCATAAACGGCATGTCGCATACAACCAATGCATTCTTCACCCCCCGGGCCACGGCAGCGGAGTGATGAATCATATCCTCCATTGTGACGGAAATGGTATCCTCATATCCAAGGATCACATTGCCGAGAGAATCTCCGACCAGAATGGAGTTGACCCCCGCTTCATCGATCAATTTAGCCGTTGAATAATCATAGGCCGTCAACATGGACAGCTTCTCTCCCGTTTCTTTTGCCTTTTTAAATGTCAATACAGAATTCTTCACTTTTCTTCTCCTTTCCAATCCCGATACAAAATTAGGTGATTGCGAAAATCCGATCTACAGCTTTTAATTGTGCATATTATATAGTTCCATCGCAGACACATTTGCATTCTGTCTCCGGCGTAGTGGTACTAAATTCGTGTTACACACTCATTAAGTACCAACGCCGTCTGCTTATGGAATCTATATAATATGCACAATAGTTTCAAGTTTAATTAGGATTTTCGCAATTCGCTACCCGATATAAAATATCCTTCATGTTCGTATAATCTCTTTGCGGATTCTTTTGTTCTGCCAGTGCAAGTAATTTTCTTCCACAGGAAACATAGATATCCCTTTGTGTCGGATCAAGCACCGACAAATGTTTTTCAATCGTCGCCGTATCTCCCCGTTCAACCGGTCCGGTCAGTGCGCTGACGCATCCCCGGCTGATCACATGTTCCACATTGTCGCGCACCAGGGCGGCACTGAAAGATCTTGCCTGTTCTTCGTCAAATCCACACGCAGCAAGAAGATCATATCCTGCCGAAAGTACTGCAACCACATGATTGCTCAGCAAACTTGCCGCCGCATGATACATCGGTTTTTTCTCCTTTTCAATGCAGACCGCCCGGTTTCCCGTCTGTTCAAGCAAGGATCGCCACAAAAAGACCGCCTGCTCATGTCCTTCTAACGTAAAACTTACCTGATTCAATTGTTGATAAACGGATTCTCTGTCGCTGAATGCGAACATCGGATGAATGGAGATGGCATACGCACCATAATTCTCTATTCCTGAAAACACATCGGATGATAAGGAGCCGCTCAGATGACAAATCAACTTATCTTTTATGTTATCTTTGTCAATGGATTCCCAGACATCCTTAATCGCTCCGTCCGGAGTCGACAGAATGACGGAATCACTTGCCGCGATCACATCCTCTGCCGAAGCAAAAAAAGCGGAATCTGTGAACGCTGACGCCCATCGGGCTTCTTCCTCAATCAAACTGTAATAGCCGGTCACCTGAATATCTGCCTGATCTGCTTTGGATGTAAAATACTTTCCAAGACTACAGCCTGCTTTACCGGCACCAATAAAACCTATTTTCACGCAATCACCTCACTATGACGAAATGGCCGGACTCCTCATAACATTCTGTCATACGCTGAGTGTCGCTTATCACACGATGCAGTTTCTTCCGAATACCGCTCACCTAGAATTTACCATGTTCTCTTCTACATAGCAAGGTTTTTTTTTCATACAATCCCGATCATGTGGTTACTTACGGCGATAGAAAACATCCGGCTTTCATGCAAGCGTGAGCCGTCTGTTTTCTGCATGGCTTTCAATATTTACAAATACGGTTGAATTGTACCGCAGAATTATGTATATTATAAATATGAAAAAGACAGGATGACGGGATGGATAACAGATCAAACACATTTTTGAGGAGGGCTTTCCTATGAAAAAGATCGGAATCGGATATGAGAATTATAAAGAATTTGTGGATCAGGATATGTATTATATAGACAAGACATTACTGATCCGAGATGTTGTGGAAAAAGGCGGGAAAGTTACCCTGTTCACCCGCCCACGCCGTTTTGGAAAGACACTTGCCCTCTCCACATTGCAGACTTTCTATGAGGATGAGCGGAAAGATGACGGAACGCATGTAGATAACAGCCGGTACTTTGAGGGAAAGAAGATCATGGAAGCGGATGACAGGATCCTTTCCAAGATGGGGAAATATCCTGTGATCAAGCTGTCGTTGAAGTCTGCCAAACAGCCGGATTATAAAACGGCAGTGTTACAGCTTAGAAATGAAATAGTCGCAGAATTTGATCGCCATGCATATCTGAATAAAGCAGAG